>JAJXUY010000269.1 GCA_021782525.1 Acidobacteriota bacterium
AGGCGAGGCCGTAGTTGAACTTGAGGAAGAACAGCAACACCGCCGCGAGACACGCGAGCGTAAAGTCGCGCGCGAGCCCGCTGCGCAGCGAGCGCGCATAGCTCCCCACCGCGAGGAACAGCAGCAGCGCCCCAGGGACCTCGAGCATCACGAGCGTTCCGAAGAGCTGAAACGCGGGGCTCGTGGCCACCGAGACCGCGACGAGGGCGCCGGCCAGCTCCCCACCAACGCCCGCAACCTGCCGTCCGGCCCAGAAAGCGGCCAGGACGGTGAGAACGAACAGCACGGCCATCTCCCCGGCCATCGTTTGATACGTCGAGCCAAAGGGAACGAATGCCGTCGCCTCGATCAGCGGAAACACCGGCCCCCACAGGTCGAGTTCCCAGAAGCCTCGCGCGAAGCCGAGAGGTTTCAGGTACTTCACGGCGTGCGCCAGGCAGGCTCCCGCCGCGCCGTACTTGGCCATATCCCATTTCGGCAAGGTATCCGACGCAACGGCCACCTGCCAGAGCACGGCGCCGGTGCGGACCGCGAGGGCGCCCGCGAGGAGCCAGACCAGCAGCGCGAGCGCTCGCGGCAGGCGGCCGGGAGGAAGGCCGCGTTCGGGTTTCAAGGTCGATGATGATACCCCGTTTGCGGGTGCCGGAACGAAGCGGTCGAAAATGAGGTACCAGAATGAGGTACCAGGTACCTAAAGGGAAGGACCCCAGGTCCAGTAGAGGCCCAGGTAGGCGACGGTGTGGTGCTCGCCGCGGATCGTGTGCCCCGCGCTGAAGAGCAGGCTGAAGCCGGGGGTGAAGTTGACGGAGCCGCCCAGGTCGGCGACCGCGAAGCCGCGGCCGTCCTGCGTGTCCGCGCCCTGAGCGAAGACCTCGCCGCCGAGGGTCAGCCTCTTGCCGAGGTCGCGTTGCAGCAGCCAGCCGCCGAACGGGTGGCTGCGCTGCCCGCGAGCGCGGTTGACGGTCCAGCCGCCGCCGCCGTAGCTCGTCCACGGTCCCCAGCTCTTCTGGATCCAGAGAGGGAGGCTGAACCATGCACGGCCGTTGCCTAGGCCGTGCGACGCGTTCCCAGTCGGCAATTCCACCATCGGGAAGACCCCGATCTGGGGTCCGTGCGCCGTCTCGTGCACGAAGCGGTACTTCAAACCCAGCTCCACGTCGCCCAACCCGGCTTGTGTCCGGCTCCCCGCCTGCCGGCTCCACGCCCACGGCACGACCAGGTGGAGCTGGAGGTCCGGTGCCGCCCCGAGGTTGAACTCGAGGGCGGGGCCCACGGCCGCGACGGCGTCGGAGGAGCGGTCGTAGGCGGAGAAGACGTACGCCTCCCAGTGCCGATAGCCCACCGGCTCGGGGTCGTCGGTCAGGAACGGCGGGCCCGCAGCCGCGGGACGTGCCAGCGCGAAGGCGGTCAGCGCCAGCAGGCGCACGATCGCCAGCGGCCCGCCCGGCGCCGATCCTCGGCCGCCGCGATGCGGCCGTCTCATCTGTGGCGGTGCCGCCGGCGGCGGTCGAGGGACCAGGGGCCCGGGCCCGAGATGAGGAGAAAGACGAGCGAGCAGAGCATGGCAAAGTCGGCCCGCGCGTCGCTCACCATGAACCAGAAGCCCTGACCCGCGCGGACCAACTCAGGCACCTTGGTCGTGGCGATCGCCGTCAATATGACCGCGAGGAGCGGAACCGCCGCCAGACGGGTCGCCAACCCGAGCACGATCGCGAGGCCACAGACGATCTCGAACGTCCCCACGAAGTGCGCGGTCACCCCGGGCCACGGGAACCCGATGTGAGTGAACCGCACGACGCCCATGCCCGGTTCGGTGAACTTGAGGATGCCCTGGGTGAAGAAGATCAGCCCCACAGCGAGGCGGACGAACAGAGTGCTCCGCGGCCCACCGGTGGGCGGCCGGACCAGGAACGACCACGCGGCGCTCATCTCACACGTCCCTCGTCTCCGTGTCCGGGCGGCCGGCGGCGCCATCCCGGGCACCGATCGCTTTCGCCGTCAACGGTTTCCCCGATGCCTCCATTCCCCTCCGCCGGGGAGCCGGGAGCCGCCCACGACGCGGAATCGCCGCCGACCTCCAAGCGGTATTCTGAAACGTCGCTGGACCGCAACGGGAGCGGGGTCCGCGGAGGAGGAGGCCCATGACCTTGACCGAGTTGGCGCGCCGCCCGAACGTGCGGAAGCGGGTCATGATCGCGGCCGGCGTGGTGGCCGCATACGCTCTGCTCGGCTTCTTCGCGGTCCCACCTCTCGTGCGCTCGCTGCTCGCGAGCAAGCTCACGCAGGCGCTCCACCGCCGCACGACGGTCGAGAGCGTGTCGTTCAACCCGTTCGCCCTCGCCGTCCGCGTCCGCGGCGTCACCGTGCGCGAGCCCGGCTCGGACGCGGTCTTCGTCTCGCTCGGCCGCCTGTACGCCAACGTCAAGCTCTCGTCGCTGATCCACCTGGCGCCGGTGCTCAAGGAGTTGCGCCTCGACGACGTCTACGTTCACATCGTGCGCACTACCGGCAGCACCTACAACTTCTCCGACCTCCTCGCCCCGACGCCGGCCGCTCCCGGCCCGCCGCCGAAGCCGCTGCGGTACGCCCTCAACAACATCCAGCTCAGCGGCGGCGACATCGAGTTCGACGACCGGCCGGTCGGCAAGGTCCACACCGTCCGCGACCTCTATCTGGCCGTCCCGTTCATCTCCAACCTCCCCGACGAGACCGAGGTGTTCGTGCAGCCGGCGCTGCGCGCCGTGGTCAACGGGACACCGGTTGCGCTCACCGGCCGGACCAAGCCGTTCGCCGGCTCGCTCGACACCGCGCTCGACTTCGAGTTCAAGGATCTCGACGTCCCGACCTACCTCGCGTACCTGCCGCTGTCGCTCCAGGTCAAGGTACCCGCGGCGCTGCTCTCGGGCAAGCTGACGCTCACGTTCCGGCAGGAGAAGGGCAAGCCCTCGACGCTCGAGCTCTCCGGGCAGACGGCGCTGCGCGACGTCCGAGTCACCGACAGCCACGGCGCCGACGTGCTCGACTTCCCGCTCCTCGACGTGCGCATCGCCGCCGCCGACCTGCTCACCGATCACACCCGGCTCGCGAGCGTGCAGCTGCAGCGGCCCCGCCTGCGCGTGGCGCGCGACGCCGCCGGCGAGTGGAACCTCGCCGCGCTGGCGCCCGCTCCGGCCGCGGGGGCCGCGGCGAGCACCCCCGCCGCGAGCGCCGCCGGCTCGACGTTCGGCCTCGAGGTCGGGCAGTTCGCGATCACGGACGGGACGGTGATCTATTCCGACGCGACGGTGCGGCCGGCGTTCGCGGCCACGCTGCGCTCGGTCGAGATCGGCGTGCGCGGCTTCAGCACCACCCCCGGCGCCACCGCCGCGGTCGAGCTCTCGGCCACCAGCGACGCGGGCGAGACGCTGCGCGAGAACGGCGAGCTGATGTTCTCGCCGCTGGGCGCCCGCGGCACGATCGAGCTCGCGGGCGTGCCGCTGCGCCGCTACGCGGCGTACTACCGTGACGCGATCGCGTTCGACGTGGCCGACGGCGTGCTCGGCGTGTCCACCGGCTACGCCTGGACCGGCCGCGGCGACGGGTGGACGTTCGCGAACCTGGCCGGCAGCTTGCGCGCTCTGCGCCTCCACTGCCCCGGCGAGCGCGGCGACGTCCTCTCCGTCCCGAGCGCGGCGCTGACCGACTCGTCGCTCGATCTGGCCGCGCGCACGGTCGCGCTCGGGGAGCTGTCGCTGTCGGGCGCGCGCCTCGCCGTGGCCCGCGGCCGCGACGGCGTCTGGAACCTCACCACCTTGCTACCGAGCGCGCCCGCCGCCTCGGCGGTCCCG
>JAJXUY010000270.1 GCA_021782525.1 Acidobacteriota bacterium
TCGCAGCCGAGCTCGGCGGGATCGAGCGGCCGCCGCCGCGCTCGACGCGATCCGCGCCTGGCGCGCCGCGGCGCCGTGGCCGCTGCCCGCCCCCGCCCTCCTCGGGCACCGGTGAGACGGGCAAAGGGCAAAGGGCAAAGGGGAGAGGGTAAAGGGAAGACGGCCTGGGAGCAGAGGAGCAGAGGAGAAGAGACGAAAGAACGTCGTTTGCTGCTCTGCCCGTCCTGCCTCTGCCCTTGACCCTCTTCCCTTTTCCCGCCGCCTTGCGGCGCGTCAGTGCGGGTTGAAGTCGACGACCGTGCCGGAGGGCAGCTTCTCGATCCGGGTGACCTGATACCCCACCGGCTGCTTCCACGCCACGGTGAAGGTGAACTGCACCGCGTCGCCGGGAGCGATCCCCGCGAGCGAGACGCCGGCCGCCACCGGGAACGGCATCGTCATCGACATCATCCCGACCACCGTGCCGTGCTCGTCGCGAAAGCTCGGGATCGCGGCGTGGTGAATGTACACGGCGCTGTCCGGCCCCCCGGCCTGCGGCAACCTCTCGACGACGCCGCGGACGGTATAGACGTCGGCCGGCCGGGGCGGGGCCTCCCGGCCGCAGCTCCCAACGGCGGTCGCCAGCACGCTCAGCGTCACGACACCCGCGAGCCGCCGCATCATGGCGTCACCCCCTTTCGATCCCGACGGTAAGGACGGCCCGTCCGGCTGTCAAACGGACTCGGCCCGGCAGACGAGGACATCGCGAAGAGTCGACAGAGGGATGACGAGTGAAGAAGGTAAAGGAAACACAAGACAGGTCCGGTTGCCTTGCCTCCGTGTCTTCCCTTTCCCCTCTTCCCTTTTCCCTTTTCCCCCAGCTCTTCCCCGACGCCGCCCCGCACAGCCGGGTCAGCGGCCGGCCAGGGCGGCCAGCGCCGCGACCTCGGCGGCATCGAGCTCGCGGCCCTCGCCCTCCGGGAGATCCCCCAGCTCGAGCGGGCCGACCGCGGTGCGCACCAGGCGGCGGACCTTGAAGCCGGCGGCGAGGAAGAGCCTGCGGATCTCGCGGTTGCGCCCCTCGTGGAGAACGACCTCGAGCCTGGTGCCGCCGCGCGGCGCCTTGCCGAGGCGGCGCACCTCGGCGGGGCGCGCCGGCTGGCCGTCGATCACGAGGCCGCCGCGCCGCATCGGCTCGAGCTCCTCCTCGCGCGGAAAGCCGGCGACGGTGACGAGGTAGCGCTTCGCGACCGCGCCCGGGTCCATCAACCGCTGCGCGAGGCGCGGATCGTCGCAGAACAGGAGCAGCCCTTCCGAGTCCTTGTCGAGGCGGCCGACGGCAAACCAGTCGCGGTCGGCCTCCGGGAGGAGCTCGAACACCGTGCGCGCCCCGCCCTCGCGCACCCGCGAGACCACGAACTTGCGCGGCTTGTGCAGCGCGTAGATCCGCGCGCTCAGATCCCCCCCTCGGGACGGAACGCCGTGTCCCAGAGGCGGCGCGCCCAGCCGCGCATGCCGAACTCGCTCCCCCTCGTCCCCGCCTGGGCGCCGAGCAGCCACTGGCGCAGCGGCACGGAGAAGCCGGTCTTCTTGCGCCGGAACACCTCCGCCGGCAGCGGCTTCGATGGGCTCGCCGGCAGATACCGCTTGCGGTCCCCCCGGGCGCGCACGAGCAGCGGCGCCACCGCGCGCAGCAGGTGGGCCTCGACGAGCGGCACCCGCACCTCGAGCGAGTGCGCCATGCTCGCCCAGTCGATGTCTCGCAAAAGTTGGTCCTTCATGTAGAAACGCGAGTCGAGCGCGACGATGCGCTCGAACGCCCGCCCGGGGTCGGGGTCGAGCCCGGAGGCGAACAGGCCGATCGGGTCGAGGCGCCGCATCCCCTCGCGCGCCGCCTCCTCGCCGATGATCTCACCGAGCTCCCACGGCATGAACATCGCGCGCAGCATGAAGTACGCGCTCGGATAGTCGCGCGCGTACTTGATCACCGCGCCGCTTTTCGGGCTGACGCGCGCGCTGTGCCTCGGAGCGAGCGCCCGGTACGCGGCCAGCACCGCGTCGCCAAGCCCGGGAATCCGGGCCGGCACGCCCCAGAGCCGAACGGCGAGCGGCACCTTCCAGTAGGTGAAGTAGCCGCCGAGCAGCTCGTCGCCGCCGGTCCCCGACAGCGCCACCTTGATCCCGACCTCGGCCACCGCGCGGGAGACGAAGTACGAGTTGATCGCGTCCACGGTCGGCTGGTCCATCGCCGCGATGACGTTGGGAAACTCCCGCTCAAACTCGTCCTTCGAGATCACCCGTGTGGTGTGGTCGGTGCCGTAGTGCCGCGCGACCTCCTCGGCGAGCGGCGCCTCGTCGCGTTTTGTCCCCCGGTACTCGGTGAACGCGAGCGTCACGGTCTTGAGGTCGGCCGCGCCGGCGTCGCGGGCGAGACCGATGATCGCGGTCGAGTCGCGCCCCGAGGAGAGGAACGCCCCGACGCGCACGTCGGAAACAAGGTGATAGCGCACGGATTCCAGGAAGGCGCGCCGCATCCGCTCGACGCGCTCCTCCTCGCCGACCGCGGCAGGGTTGGCGACGGCGTCGGCCAGGATCGCGGCGATCGAGGCGTAGGCGGTCGGCTCAGTGACGCCGCGCTCGTCGACCCAGGCGAAGCTCCCGGCCGGCAGCGCGCGGATCGCCTCGTACAGAGTGAACGGCTCCGGCACCGAGCCACGCAGGAAGAACCCGACCACGCCCGCGGGGTCGTGCCGGCGCCCGACGCGGCCGCCGGCGAGCAGCGCCCGCACTTGCGAGGCGACCCGCACGGCGTCTCCGCCCGCCGAGTAGTACAGCGGCTTCACGCCGTACAGGTCGCGCGCCAGCAGCACCCGCTGCACCCGTGCGTCCCAGAGCGCGAACGCGAACATCCCGCGCAGCCGCGGCAGCATGTCGGTCCCCAGCGCCGCGTACAGCTCGAGCAGCACCTCGGTGTCGGAGGTGGTGCGCAGCGAGGCGCCGCCGTCGGGGAGCAGCGCGCGCAGCTCGCGGTAGTTGTAGATCTCGCCGTTGAACGTGATGACGCGGCGGCCGTCGGCGCTGGCCATCGGCTGCGCCGCCGCGTCCGACAGGTCGATGATCGCGAGGCGCCGGTGCGCGAGGCCGACGCGGCGGTCAGGGGAGATCCAGGAGCCGTGGCCGTCGGGGCCGCGGGAGGCCATCGCGTCGCGGATGCGCTCCAGCTCCCCGGCGTCCACGCCGGGTGCCCGGGGGTCGAGAGCGACGATCGCAGCGATTCCGCACATGGCCGTGGCGACCCCGTCCGACGGGCGCAGGGTCGTCGCATTATCGGGGATCCGTCTGGCCGGTCAAGGGTTTGGGCGGCGTGGTTGCGGCCACGGCCGGCGCCGCGCCGGGGTCCGCGCCCGGGTGGGGGTTGCATTCTCGGCCACACGGAGTAGAGTGACCGTTCGGTCAGTCTGCTGACCGAGAGGTTTTGACGCGACGATGGGAAAGACGAAACGCGAGGTGGTCACCGAGTTCCGCACCGGCGAGCTGCTCGCCGCGGCGCGCGCCGTGTTCGCCGAGAAGGGGTTCGACGGCGCCACGATCGAGGGCGTCGCCGCCGTGGCGGGCGTCGCCAAGGGGACCGTCTACCTCTACTACCGCTCGAAGCAGGAGCTGTACGGCGCGGTGTTCCGCGAGGGGATGCTGGCGCTGCACCGGGCGACCACCGAGCGGGTGCAGGCGGCGCCCGACCTGGCGGCCAAGATCCGGGCGTTCGTGACGACCAAGCTGGCGTACTTCGACGAGCACCGGGATTTCTTCCGCCTCTACTTCGAGGCGTTCGGCAGCGCTC
>JAJXUY010000271.1 GCA_021782525.1 Acidobacteriota bacterium
AGGCGTTGCACGACGGCGAGCGCCGCTAGCGTCGGCGGCGGCGCGCGACGGGGTTTTGGAGGCGTGGCATGATCGAACAACGCGTGTTCTGCGGCGGGCAGTACGCGGCCGAGCTCGAGCGGCCCGAGGAGTACCGGCGGCGGCGGACGGCTGTCCGGGCGGAGCTCGCGCCGGGGGACCTGGCGGTGGTCCTGGGCGCCACCGACGCGCGCGGCTACGGGGACGTCGGCACGTTCCGGCAGGAACCGGGTTTCTTCTACCTTACCGGGGTCGAGCTCCCGGGCGCGGTGCTGCTGCTCGAGCGTGAGCACGAGGCGTTGCTGCTCCCCGAGCGCCGGCCTGCCCTGGAGGCGTGGACCGGCCCGAAGTTCGGTCCGGGCGAGAGCGCGGCCGCCGAGCTCGGCTTCGAGGAGGTGGGGCCGCGCGATCCCGGCGAGGTCGTGGTGGACGCGCGCCGCCGGCCGGTGTCCGGGTACCTCGACCGCATCGCCGAGGCGCTGGGTGCGGGCGGGGCGTTGTGGGTGGTGCTGCCGGGCTCGGCCGCGGGCGACCTCACGTCGGAGCAACGGATGGTGAGGCGGCTGCGCGACCGCCTGCCGAGCTTCGCCGTGCGCGACCTCGCGCCGGTGCTCGTGCGGATGCGACTGCAAAAGTCGGCGGGCGAGATCGCGCTGCTGCGCAAGGCGGTGGCGGCGACGGTCGCCGCGATGCGCGCGGCGGGCGCGGCGGTGGGCCCGGGCCGTCGTGAGGGCGAGGTCGAGGGAGCGGCGTTCGCCGCGCTGCGCGCGGCGGGCGCCGAAGGGTGGTCGTTCCCCCCGATCGTCGGGTCGGGACCGGCGGGGTGCGTGCTGCACTACGACGCGAACCTGGGCGTGCTGGCTGACGGCGAGCTCGTGGTCGTGGACATCGGTGCCCGGCACGGGTACTACTGCGGCGACCTGACGCGCACCTTTCCGGCCGGCGGCGCGTTCACCGCGCGGCAGCGTGAGCTGTACGGCGCGGTGCTCGGGGCGTACGACGCGGCGGTCGCCACGCTGCGGCCCGGCTCGACGCTCGCGGCGGCGCGCAAGGCGGCGTTCGCGGCGCTCGAGGGCTGTGGGGTGACGGGCGACGGCGGCCTGACGCTGGGCCAATTCTTCATCCACGGGCTCGGGCACTTCCTCGGACTGGAGGCGCACGACGCCGGAGGCGAGGCGCCTCTCCTGGAGCCCGGCATGGTCGTGACGGTGGAACCGGGCGTCTACCTGCCCGGCGAGGGGGCCGGCATCCGGGTCGAGGACGACTACCTGATCACGGCGGACGGGGCCGAGAACCTCGCGGCCGCGCTGCCGCGAGACGCGGCCGCGGTCGAGGCGTTGGTGGGCCGGCGCTGACCGGCGGCGGGCGGGGAAGAGCGATGCCTCCGCGGACGTTGCACCAAGGCGAGATGGGCGGTCTTCCGGCGCCGGCGGGCGCGACCGTGGTCGACGAGATCGTGCGGCTCAAGCGTGCGCGCGGAGCGGTCCTGCTCGCCCACTACTACCAGGATCCCGAGATCCAGGACCTGGCGGACTTCGTGGGCGACTCTCTCGAGCTGGCGCGCGCCGCGCAAGCCGCCCAGGCGAAGGTGATCGTCTTCTGCGGCGTCCGCTTCATGGCGGAGGTCGCGAAGATCCTGAACCCGGCGGCGGACGTGCTGATCCCCGACCTCGAGGCGGGGTGCTCGCTCGAGGAGTCGTGCCCGGCCGAGGCGTACGCGCGCTGGCGGGCGGAGCACCCGGGGGCGTTCGCGGCCACGTACATCAACTGCTCGGCCGCGGTGAAGGCGCTTTCGAACGTGATCGTGACCTCGTCGTCGGCGGAGCGAATCCTGCGTCAGGTCCCGGCAAGCACACCGATCCTGTTCGCGCCGGACCGCCACCTCGGCGCGTACCTCGAGCGCCGGCTCGGGCGCAAGATGGTGCTCTGGCCGGGGACCTGTGTCGTGCACGAGCAGTTCTCCGAGAGGGCGCTCGTCGAGCTCAAGATCGAGCACCCGCAAGCGCTCGTCGCGGCGCACCCGGAGTGCCCCGAGGCGATCCTGGCGCAAGCCGACCATGTCGGCTCGACCACCTCGATCCTGCGCTACGTGCAGGAGAGCGGCGGCGAGGAGTTCCTGATCGCCACCGAGCCGGGGATCATCCACCAGATGGAGAGGTTAGCCCCCGGCAAGCGCTTCATCCCGGTGCCGGGCGGCAGCGGCGAGTGCGCGTGCAACGTGTGCCCGTACATGCGTCGCAACACGCTCGCCAACCTCCTCGCCTGCCTGCGCGACGGCGGCCCGCGCCTCGAGTTGCCGGAGGAGCTGCGCGTCGCCGCGCTCAAGCCGCTGGAACGCATGCTCACGATGGCGGCGGCGCCCGCCGGAGACTGACGCGGGAGTCCGGCCGCCTGGCGGTGCGGGACGCCGGCTCTCCCCGAAGCCGGGGACGGTGGTAGCGTGGCGCCTGCCGGCGCCCCAGCCCAGGGGCACGGCGGGAGGGGACGTGAGCACCGACAAGAGCTACCACATGACCCCGGATGAGTTCAGGAAGCATGGCCGCGAGGTGGTGGACTGGATCGCCGACTACTACGAGCGCGTCGAGTCGCTGCCCGTACTCTCCCGCGTCGAGCCGGGAGCGATCCGTGCCGCGCTGCCGCCGCGCCCGCCGCAGGAAGGGGAGCCGTTCGCCGCGCTGCTGCGCGACGTCGACGAGGTGATCATGCCGGGGATCACGCACTGGCAGTCGCCGAGCTTCTTCGCGTTCTTTCCGGCGAACGCCTCCGGGCCGGCGATCCTGGGCGAGCTGCTGGCCGCCGGACTCGGGGTGCAGGGGATGCTGTGGGCGACCAGCCCCGCGTGCACGGAGCTCGAAACCCACGTGCTCGACTGGCTGGTCGACATGCTCGCGCTGCCCGCCGCGTTCAAGTCGTCGGGCACGGGCGGCGGCGTGATCCAGGACTCGGCGTCCTCCGCCGCGCTGTCCGCGCTCCTGGCGGCGCGGGAGCGCGCCACCGCGCTGCACAGCAACGAGAACGGGTGCGACGGCCGGCTCGTCGCGTACGTCTCGTCGCAGACCCACTCCTCGGTGGAGAAGGCGGTGAAGATCGCCGGGATCGGCCGTGCCAACCTGCGCGTGGTCGCGGTCGATGGGCGCTGGGCGATGCGCCCCGACGCGCTCGCCGAGGCGATCGCGCGCGACCGGCGGGACGGGCTGAAGCCGTTCTTCGCGGCGGCGACGGTCGGCACCACGTCCTCGAACGCGGTGGACCCGCTGCGCGAGATCGGGGGTGTCTGCCGCGCGGAGGGGGTCTGGCTGCACGTCGACGGGGCGATGGCCGGCACCGCCGCCCTGTGCCCCGAGTTCCGCCACCTCCAGGACGGTCTCGAGCTGGCCGACAGCTACTGCTTCAACCCGCACAAGTGGATGTTCACCAACTTCGACTGCGATTGCTTCTGGGTCGCCGACCGGACCGCGTTGGTCCGGGCGCTCTCGATCCTCCCCGAGTACCTGAGGAACAAGGCGACGGAGTCGGGCGCGGTGATCGACTACCGCGACTGGCAGGTGCCGCTCGGCCGGCGGTTCCGGGCGCTCAAGCTCTGGTTCGTGATCCGTCACTACGGGGTAGCCGGGCTGCAGCACCACGTGCGCCGCCACGTCGAGCTGGCGCAGCGGTTCGCCGCATGGGTCGAACGGTCCTCCACGTTCGAGCTCGTCGCGGCGCCGCCGTTGAACCTCGTCTGCTTCCGCCACACCGCCGGGGACGAGTTCAACCGGGAACTGCTGGAGCGCGTGAACCGGAGCGGGCGGCTG
>JAJXUY010000272.1 GCA_021782525.1 Acidobacteriota bacterium
GAGGGTGAAGGCCGAGCTGGCGCGCCCGCTCGGCCAGCTCACCGCGCCGCTCGAGGTGCGGTCGTTGCCGCTCGGCGACGATCCCGGGGTCGATCTCATCCACGCGGTGCAGCTCGAGGCGAGCGGCGCCCAGCTCTCGCTCGCCGCGCCGCTCGGCGGGCGGACCGAGTTCCCGGCCGGCCCGCTGACGCCGCGGCTGGCGTTCGCCCTGTACCCGTACCCGAACACGCTGCTCGTCGTGCGCCTCACCGGCGCCGAGCTCGAGGACGTGCTCGAACACGCGGTGCGCGGGTGGACCGGCGTCGGTTGCTCCGGCGAGGGTTGCACCCTCGAGCGCGACCGGCACGTGCCGAGCTACAACTACGACACGCTCGCCGGGGCGACGTACCTGGTGGACCCGTCGGCGCCGGTCGGCCGGCGCATCCTCGGCCTGCGGGTCGCGGGCCGGCTCGTGCGGCCGGGCGACACGTTCACCGTGGCGATCAACTCGTACCGCGCCGCCGGCGGCGGCGATTTCCCGCACCTCGCGACCGCGCGGCGGGTGAAGGAAATCCACGAGCCGATGGTGTCGCTGCTTATCGATTACTTCGCCCGCCACGGCCAGGTGACGCCCGCGGCCGACGACAACTGGGCGTTCATCGTCCCGCTGCGCGATAGGACGTCCCGGAGCGCCGCCGCCCGGCCGTGACCGGCCGCCTCACGGCCGCCAGCCGCGCGCCTGCGCCGGGGGCTCGACGCCGGCGAGACGCGCGACGAACGCGGCCACCTCGGTGAGCGATCGCTTGCGGACCTGGCAGTGCGGGACGCTGGCGCCGCGCGCCAGCCAGATCGCCGCCATATCCGGGTGTGTATTGAGATATCCATGGCGGCCGACGACCGTGGCTGGCTCGTGCCACGGCGCCCCGGGAGCGCCGATCCCGGGGTCGGCGGCGAACCCCGGGCGCAGGAACACGACGAGATCGCCTGCGGCGGGCGAGTCGAGGCCGACCTCGGCGAGCTCCGAGCGGCCCACGATCCGCTCGACCACGTCCGCGCCGTCGACCTGGGCCTGCGCCAGCGCCACCGCCGCAGCCCGCAAGACCTGTGCGCGCTCGGCGGGCGCGACCACGCCGCCCGCCTCGCGGCCCGCCAGGTTGACGTAGAGGTGGGCGCAACCGCCGCCGGCGACCGCTAGCAGGCGCGAGCTCGGCGCCACCCGCCACTCGTGGCCGGCACGCTCGGCGGTGGCGAGGCCGGCGTGCTGCAGCAGCTGGTTGATCTCGACGCTCTCCCAAACCGGCGCCATGCCGTGGTCGGAGACCACGACCAGCGCATCGCGGTCGAGGTCGAGCGCGCGCGCCACCTCACCGACCGCGCGGTCGCCGATGCAAAACGCGTCGGTGACCGCGGCGCGCGCGGCGGCGGCGCGCGCGGGGGTGAACTCCCGCTGCCGGCGGTCGGTGAGAAGGAACCGGTGCTCGACCTCGTCCACGACCGGCTGGTAGAGCATGAGCAGAGCGAAGCGTTCGCGCACGATCGCGGTGTGGCCGCAGGCGGTGAAGAACTCGGAGAAGCGTCGCACCTGAGCCAGCAGCTCGGCGGCCGTGAGCCCGGGCGCCCCGGATGCCCGCCGCACCAGGGCGCTCTCGTCGCCGGGGCCGGGCCAGAACCCGGCCGTCGCATCGAGCGCCTCGCGGAACTCGCGCGGGTACGCCTCGGTTGCGTAAAACCCCCCGCGGTAGACCGTGACGTCGGCGAGGTCCGCCGGCAGCCGCTGCAACAGGCACCAGGCCCCGACCGTGCGCTCGCCGCCGTCAGGGTGCGGGGCGCGCAGCCGCAGCGGGAACCACTCGCCGGCGTGAACGCGGGCCAGCGTGCCCGCGCCCGCATCCTCGGCGACGGCAAGCGTGTCGTAGTTGGCGATACCGTCGTTGCTCGTGTCGAGCGCGGTCGCGGTGAACGTCACCGCGGCCGGCAACCCGGGCGTAGAAAACTCGACCGTGATCGCGGCCCGCCGCGCCGGCGAGAAGCTCGCCAGGCCCGCCGGGAGGGCGGTCGCGGCGAACTCGCTTGCCGCGAGGGTCAGCGTGCGCGGCGGCGCGTACGGCGCCGACACATACGTCAAGCCGAAGTCGGCCCTGCGCGCCGGCGTGGTCCCGTCACACCCCGGGAACGCCAGCACCCCGACGCGGCGGCCCTGGCGCCGGAACGCCTGCCACAGCGACTCGGCGCCCCACGGCACCGCGAAGCCGGAAACCTCCGAGCCCACCGCGGCGCCGGGGAGCTTGAATTCGTTGGCCACGATCCCGGTGACGGCGGGGAACGCCCCGGTGGCGATCGCGGCATGGCTCGCCGCCGTCAGCGTGGGGTTCACCGCGATGGCGCGCTCGACCACGGTGCCGTCGGCGAACGCCGCGACGCCGTCGGGGTCGGTGTAGACGGCGGCGCGGAGGTTGTCGCGGTGGCGCTCGGCGGCGAACCCGTCGAGCGAGAGCAGCACGACGCGCCGGGCCGTCGTCGTCGCTCCGCCCGGGGTTGTGCGCGGGGTCTCGGCCGGGATGCACGCCAGCAGCGCGAGGACGCCGGGGAGGAACTGAGTCGGGGTCGGCATCGGCCGAGTGTAACGGAGAGCGCCGCGGCGGCGACGGCAGGGCGCTTCACCCCACCTTCACCTGGACGGGCGACGATCCCCGGGGAGGCCGCGCCCGCCCCGGCGCGGCAGTTGACAGCGGAGCGGGGGGAGCGGGAAAGTGGTGCCTTGCAGCGGACCAACGTTGGCGGCCCGATCGGCCACGCCGGCCCCCGGCCGTTTCGCGGCGGTCGGCGCCGGGGTACGCTGGTGCGGGGCGGCGGGAGCGGTAGGGAGGCCACATGCCGGAGCGGATGCTGGAGCACGACCTCGAGGGGCTGAAGAAGCTTCTCCTGACGATGGCGGGGGAGGTGGAGCGGCAGCTCGGGATGGCGATTCGCGCGCTGGTGGAGCGCGACAGCGCCCTGGCCGAAGCGGTGATCGCCGGGGACGAGGTGATCGATCGGCGCGAGGTCGAGGTGGACCACAAGGTCATCGAGCTGATCCTGCGCACGCGGCCGATGGCCCGTGACCTGCGCCTGGCGATGACCGCGATCAAGATCGCCCCCGACCTCGAGCGGGTCGCCGACCACGCCGTCGCCATCGCCCGCCAGGCGTTGCGTCTGAACGAGGTGCCGCCGCTCAAGCCGTTCATCACGATCCCGCGGATGGCCGAGGAGGCCAACGCGATGGTGCGCGACGCGATCGCCGCGTTCGTGCAGGGCGATTCGCAGCGGGCGCGCCGCGTGATCGCGCGTGACGATGCGGTGGACGAGATGCACGAGCAGATCTTCCGCGAGCTGCTCACCTACATGCTGGAGGACACGCGGACGATCCAGCGCGCGCTCGCGTTGCTGCTGGCCTCGCGTTCGCTCGAGCGCATCGCCGACCAGGGAACCAACATCGCGGAGCAGGTCGTGTACCTGGTCGAGGCGGAGGACATCCGTCACCGCCACAGCGAGGGAGCGGAGCCGGGGTGAGCGCGCGGGTCTTCGTGGTCGAGGACGACGCCGACATCGCGGCGATGGTCCGGCGCCAGCTCGAGCGCACCGTCGCGTGCACGGTGACCGCGTTCGCGCGCGGCGACGAGTTCCTGGCGGCGTGCGAACTGGCAACGCCTGACCTGATCGTGCTCGACCTCAACCTCCCCGACACCGACGGCCTCGTGCTCTGCCGCGAGGTGCGGGCGTGGGAGGCGACGCGGACGGTGCCGATCCTGATGCTGACGGCGCGCGCGGCGGAGG
>JAJXUY010000273.1 GCA_021782525.1 Acidobacteriota bacterium
CACGATCCCCTTGCCGAGGAGGAACTGGCCGTAGTCGCTCATGAACGAGACGATGTCCGGGTCGGTCTCCTCGCCGGCGATCACCTCGAGCAGGCGCATGTAGCGCACCGGGTTGAAGAAGTGGGTGACGAGGAAGTTCTTGCGGAAGTCGTCGGAGCGCCCCTCGACCATCTGTTTGATCGGGAGGCCGGAGGTGTTGGACGAGACGATCGCGCCCGGGCGGCGCACCGTCTCCAGGCGCTCGAACACCTGCTTCTTGATGTCGAGCCGCTCGACCACGACCTCGACGATCCAGTCGCACTCGGCGAGCTTGTCCCAGTCGTCCTCGAAGTTCCCCGCCGAGACGAGCGGCAGGAAGCGCTTCGAGTAGAGCAGCGACGGTCGCGAGTTCTTGATGTTGTCGATTCCGGCCAGCGCCAGCTTGTTGCGGAATCGCCTGTCGGTGCGCGTCAGCCCGGCCTTCTCGTCCTCAGGGGTGAGCTGAGGCGGGACGATGTCGAGCAGCAGCACCGGCACGTTGGCGTTGGCCAGGTGCGTGGCGATTCCGGAGCCCATCACGCCCGCGCCCAGCACCCCGACCTTGCGGATCTCCCTGCGCATCGGTCTCTCCTTTTGGCTGCCCCGGTCGGCGTGTGCGCATCCCCCCAGGCCGCCGTGACTGAATACCCGTTCATTGTCGCTCGGCGGCGGCCGTCTGGCAAGGGGGGCGGCGGCCGCCGGGGCGGGGTCAGAACAGGCCGACGCCCCAGAGGTCGTGGATGTGCAGCATCCCGACCACGCGTCCGTCCGCGCCGGTCACGATCAGCGAGGTGATCCGCCGAGTCTCGAGCAGGCGGAGCGCGCCGGTTGCCAGCGTCCCGGGGGCGACCGTGACGCCGCCGGGGTGCATCACCTCGGCGGCCCGGTGCGCCAGGGGGTCGGGGTCGGTCTCCATGAGGCGGCGAAGGTCCCCGTCGGTGATCACGCCGAGGAGTCGGCCGTCGCCGTCCTGCACGGTCGTGATCCCGAGCCCCTTGCGCGACATCTCGTAGATCACGTCCTTCATCGGGGTGTCCACAGCGACGCGCGGGACCTGCTCGCCGGCGTGCATCAGCTCGCCCGCCGTGAGCAGCTTCTTGCCCAGCTTCCCTCCCGGGTGGAGCTGGGCGAAGTCCTGGGGTTTGAAACCCTTGCGAACGGACACCGCCATCGCGAGAGCGTCGCCGAGCGCCAGCGCCGCGGTCGTCGACGCCGTGGGAGCCAGGTTGAGCGGGCAGGCCTCACGGTCGACGCCGAGGTTGAGGTGCACGTCGGCGTGACCGGCCAGCGCCGACGAGGGGTTGGAGGTGATCGCGATCAGCCGGTTGTCAAGGCGCTTGAGGTACTCGACGAGCTGGAGTAGCTCCGCCGTCTCGCCGGAGTTGGAGACGGCGACCACGACGTCCCCGGTGGCCACCATGCCGATGTCGCCGTGGATCGCCTCCGCCGGGTGGAGGAAGAGCGCCGGGGTGCCGGTCGAGGCCATCGTCGCCGCGAGCTTGCGGCAGATGATCCCCGACTTGCCCATCCCGGTCCACACCACCCGTCCCTGACACCCGACCAGCAGCTCGACCGCCTGCAGGAAGGCGGCGTCGAGCCGGTCCCGCACGCGCAGGATCGCCTCGGCTTCTGTCGTCAGCACCTCGCGTGCCAGATCGAGCGACATGCGACCTCCTCATGGCCGGAGCCACGGCCCCTGCATTCTATCGCGCCGTCTCGCGGCGGCGCCCCGGGAGCGGGCGAATGCGTATCATGGAGAGCTGCCACCGCGGGCGACCGTTCGGGGGAACGGCCGGCGCGGGCGGCGGTGGGGAGGACCGGCACATGGTGCAGAGCACGAGTCCGGAGGGCGCGGACCTTTCCGCGCTGCGGATCGACGATCGCGATCGCGGTCGGAGCGGTGGCCGGACGCGGTGGGTCGTCGGCGGCCTGGCCGCGCTCGCGTTCGCCCTGGCGGGCGCGGCGGCGCTGGGGGTCTTCGCCCGGACGCCGGTGGTGGAGACGGCGGTGGCACGCTCCGCGGCCGGCGCCGACGAGGTGGCGTTGCTCAACGCCAGCGGGTACATCACGCCGCGCCTGCGTGCGACGGTGGCGGCCAAGATCACGGCGCGCGTTGTGGATGTCCTCGTCGACGAGGGGATGCGCGTCAAGCAGGGCCAGATCCTCGCCCGCCTCGACGAGTCAGATGCACGCCGGGAGTTGCTCGTGGCCGAGACGGCACGCGATGCGACCGCGGCGCAGCTCGAGAGCTTACGGCCCAACCTCGCCAACGCCGAACGCGAGTGGCGGCGGCAGCGCGAACTGCAACGCGGCGGGTTCACGACCGAGGAGTCGCTCGACCAGGCGCGGACCACCGCCGACAGCTTGCGGGCGCAGCTCGCCGCGTTGCGCGAGCAGGTGCGCGCCGCCGACGCGCAGATCGGCGTCGCGCGGCAGGGAGTCGAGAACTGCACCGTGCGGGCGCCGTTCTCGGGCGTCGTCGTCTCCAAGGACGCGCAGGTCGGCGAGATGGTCTCGCCGGTTTCCGCCGGGGGCGGGTTCACGCGCACCGGGATCGCGACGATCGTGGACATGTCCTCGCTCGAGATCGAGGTCGACGTCAACGAGTCGTACATCGCCCGGGTGGTGCCGGGGCAGCGGGTGGACGCCATGCTCGACGCCTACCCCCAGTGGCACATCCCGGCGAAGGTGCGCACGGTCATCCCGACAGCCGACAGGCAGAAGGCGACGGTGAAGGTGCGCATCGCGCTCGATCACCTCGATCCTCGAATCCTGCCGGACATGGGGGTGAAGGTGTCTTTCCTCGGGAACGAGGGCAACGGCGTCGGGAGCGCACGGGGTGTCCTGGTCCCGGCCGCGGCGGTGCACCGGCAAACCGAGGGGGCGGCGGTGTTCGTGGTTCGTAACGGCGTGGTCGAACGGCATGTCGTGGGCCTGGGTGCCGGGGTGGGCTCCGACGTCGAGGTGACGGCGGGTGTCGCGGCCGGCGATGACGTCGTCGTGAGCCCGGCGGCCGGACTGCGCGATGGACTCGCGGTGAAGGTGAAGCGGCCATGAATGGACGCGACCGGGCTCGGGGCCGGATGGGGCGCCCTCTATGGTGACGGTCGACGGCCGTGGGGACGGCGGCCTCATTCGCGTCCGCGACCTCGACAAGACGTACCGGCGCGGGAGCGAGGAGATCCACGTCCTGCAGGGGTTGAACCTCGACGTCGGACGCGGCGAGTTCGTGGCGTTCATGGGGCCGTCCGGCTCGGGCAAGACGACGCTGCTCAACCTGCTCGGTGGTCTCGACGTGCCGACCTCGGGGAGCGTCACAGTGGCGGGGGACGAAATCACGGCCATGTCGTCCGCGCGGCTGACGGCGTGGCGCGCCCGTCACGTCGGCTTCATCTTCCAGATGTACAACCTGATTCCAGTGCTGACGGCGTTCGCCAACGTCGAGCTGCCGCTCCTCCTCACCCGGCTGACGAAGGCGGAACGGCGCCGGCACGTCGAGGCGGCGCTCGCGGTGGTCGGCCTCGCCGACCGCAGCCGGCACTACCCGCGCCAGCTCTCCGGCGGCCAGGAGCAGCGCGTCGCGATCGCGCGCGCGATCGTGGCGGACCCCACGTTCCTCCTCGCCGACGAGCCGACCGGCGACCTCGACCGCAAGAGCGCGAGCGAGATCATGGAGCTGCTCGCGCGCTTGGTGCGCGAGTACGGCAAGACAGTCCTGATGGTCACGCACGATCCGCGCGCGGCCGAGCGCGCCCAGAGC
>JAJXUY010000274.1 GCA_021782525.1 Acidobacteriota bacterium
GGCGGGACGGTGATCCCGCGCCTGCTGTACAAGAACCCCGCCGACAAGAAGCGGGTCGAGCACTACGCCGAGGTGCCGTTCTACGCCAACCAGACGCGCGTGGCGATGCGCAACATCGGCAAAATCGACCCGACCGACATCAGCGACGCGGTGGCCCACGACGCCTGGGCCGGCCTCGTCAAGGCGATGCTCAAGATGACGCCGGAGCAGGTGATCGGCGAGATCGAGCGCTCCGGCCTGCGCGGGCGCGGCGGCGCCGGTTTCGTCACCGCGCGCAAGTGGCGCGCCTGCCGCGACGCCGAGGGTGAGCGCAAGTTCGTCGTCTGCAACGGCGACGAGGGCGACCCCGGGGCGTTCAAAGACCGCTCGATCATGGAGGGCGACCCGCACTCGGTGCTCGAGGGCATCGTCATCGGCGCCTGGGCGATCGGAGCGCATGAGGGGTACATCTACGTGCGCGACGAGTACCCGCTCGCGGTGGTCAACCTGACGGTGGCGATCGCGCAGGCGCGCTCGCGCGGGTTCCTCGGCAAGAACATCCTCGGCACCGGCTTCGACTTCGACATCACGATCTCGCGCGGCGGGGGAGCGTTCGTCTGTGGCGAGTCCTCGGCGCTGATGCGGTCGCTCGAGGGAAAGGTCGGCGAGCCGCGGCAGAAGTACGTGCACGCCACCGACAAGGGCCTCTTCGACCGGCCGACGGTGCTCAACAACGTCGAGACGTGGGCCGACGTCGGCGCGATCCTGCTGCACGGCGCCGACTGGTTCGCCGGCATGGGGACCGAGAAGTCGAAGGGGACCAAGGCGTTCTCGCTGGTCGGCAAGGTCAAGAACACGGGCCTGATCGAGCTGCCGATGGGGATGACGCTGCGCGACATCGTCTACGGCATCGGCGGCGGCATCATCGACGACCGTCCGTTCAAGGCCGTGCAGACCGGGGGGCCGTCCGGCGGCTGCGTGCCGGAGGCGCTGCTCGACCTGCCGGTGGACTACGAGCGCCTCACCGAGGCGGGCTCGATGATGGGCTCGGGCGGCATGATCGTCATGGACGACCGCACCTGCATGGTCGACGTGGCGCGCTACTTCCTGAGCTTCCTCATCGAGGAGTCGTGCGGCAAGTGCGTGCCGTGCCGCGAGGGCCTGAAGCAGATGCTGGTGATCTACGACGACCTCGTCGCCGGTCGCGGCAAGGCGGGCGACATCGAGCGCATCGAGACGCTGGCGGCCGGGATGCAGCTCGGCTCGCTGTGCGAGCTGGGGAAGTCGGCGCCGAACCCGGTGCTGTCGACCCTCAGGTACTTCCGCTCGGAGTACGAGGCCCACATCTTCGCCGGGGCGTGCCCGGCCGGAATGTGCCGCGACCTCACCGCCTACGAGATCGTGCCGGAGCTGTGCAACGGCTGCCACCTTTGCTTCAAGGCGTGCCCGGCCGACGCGATCACCGGCGAGACCAAGAAGGTGCACACGATCCACCAGGAGCGGTGCATCTCGTGCGGCGCCTGCTACGACGTCTGCCCGACGGCGGGCGCGGTCCGTTTCTTCCCCAAGAACGGCGCCCGGGAGCGGGAGGCGGTATGAGCGCGGGAACGCACGGAGCGGGCGGCGCGGCCAGCGCGGGAGGCGGGGGAACGATGGTGACCCTCACGATCGACGGCAGGGTGGCGAAGGTGCCCGAGGGCGCGACCGTCCTCGACGCGGCACGGGCGATCGGGGTCCGGATCCCGACGTTGTGCCAGCACGAGGCGCTGGAGCCGTGGGGCGGCTGCCGGCTCTGCCTGGTGGACGTCACCAGGAAGGAGTGGCGCGGCTGGCAGAAGATGGTGGTGTCGTGCATGTTCCCGGCCGAGGACGGGCTCGCCGTCAGCACCGCGACGGAGCGGGTGCTGGCCACGCGGAAGGTCGTCCTCGACCTGCTGCTGGCGCGCTGCCCGGACACGCCGCTGGTGCAGAGGCTGGCGCACGAGCACGGCATCGAGCGCACCTCGTACCAGCCCAACCCCGAGCCGACCGACTGCGTCCTCTGCGGCCTGTGCACGCGGGTATGCGACTCGATCGGCGTGTCGGCGATCGCGACGGTCGACCGCGGCGCCGGCAAGGAGGTCGCGCCGCCGTTCCACGAGGCGCCGCCGGACTGCATCGGCTGCCTGGCGTGCGCGGAAGTCTGTCCGACCGACTGCATCCCGTACCAGACGTCGGACTCCGGGCGTTCGATCTGGGGGAAGACGTTCGCGATGGTGCGCTGCCCGCACTGCGGCCGGGCGCACATCACGAGGGAGCAAGCCGCGTTCTACGCCGGCCGCGGCGGCGTGCCGGAGAGCTACTTCGAGACCTGCGACGCCTGCAAGCGCACCCAGATGGCGAAGACGTTCACGTCGCTGTCGGCGGTCAGGTGAGGGGCGGCGCCATGGAGATCGAGCGCATGGAGATGATCTACCGGGTCAACGTCGAGCGCTGCATCGCCTGCGGCAAGTGCGAGCTCGCGTGCGCCTTCGCGCACGGCAGCGAGGGGAAGCCTTCCAAGACCCGCATCAACATCTTCCGCCGCGGGCCCGAGCTGGGTACGCCGGTGGTGTGCTTCCAGTGCCACGACGCGGCGTGCGCTGCGATCTGTCCGACGCAGGCGCTCGTGCGCAACCCGGCGACGGGCGCGATCGAGGTCGTGCGCGAGCGCTGCATCCTCTGTCGCATGTGCGTGGCGGCGTGCCCGTTCGGGAACATGGTGTGGGACGAGGCGTACCACTGTGTGCAGAAGTGCGACCTGTGCGGCGGCGACCCCAAGTGCGTCCCGTTCTGCCCGACGCACGCCCTCGAGTACGTGCCGGCCGAAGCCGCGTCGGTGCGGCCCGAGCCGCTCGTGCGGGAGGCGGTGTGAAGCGGCAGGGCACCGGGCACAGGGCGCCGGGCACAGTTCCTCGCCCAGCGTCCCAGGGCCCGCTGGAGGGCGAGCGATGAGCGACCGTGAGCAGCTGCTCGACATACTCAGGAAGGCGTACCAGATCGAGGTGGACGGCTACACCTTCTACTCGATGACCGCGGACCGCGCGAGCAAGCCGGCCGTCCAGGAGCTGTTCGGCAAGCTGGCGGCGGACGAGGTGCAACACCAGACGTACCTCAAGGGCGTGGCCGGGCGGCTCGACGAGAAGGGGCCGGCCGCGTTCCAGCTCGGCCCGCGCTCGCCGGAGCAGCGGGCGATCAGCCAGGCGGTGTTCACGGCGAAGTTCCGCGAGCAGGCGGTCGCGTCCGAGTTCGAGCTCGGCGTGCTGTCCGTCGGGATGACGCTGGAGAGCAACGCGATCCGCTACTTCTCTTCGGCGGCGCAGCAGGCGGGCGAGCCCGAGGTCAAGGCGTTCTACCAGTTCCTCGCCGACTGGGAGAAGGAGCACTACGAGGCGCTGCAGGGCCTCTTCAACGCGATCCGCGCCGACGCCCACGCCGCGTCCTCGTTCGCCCCGTTCTGAGCGAGCGCGAGGGGCGCGAGGATCGGCGGGCCAGAACGCCGGACGAGCGAGGGCGGAGGGCCAAGAGCAAAGGGCAAAGGGGCAAAAGGGGCAAAAGGGGCAAAGGGTAAAGGGTAAAGGGTAAAGGGCAAAGGAAAGACGGAACAGGCCTGGTGTGTGCGCTGCGTCTTGGTCTTCCCTCTTCCCTTTTCCCTTTCCCCTTTTCCATCTTCCTTCGACCCTCTTCCCGTTCGCTCCACCACTCGGGTACCATCGCACCATGCGCGCGCTGATCACGGGGGCCAGCGGGTTCGTCGGCGGTCACCTGCTCGAGTACC
>JAJXUY010000275.1 GCA_021782525.1 Acidobacteriota bacterium
CGGGTTGCGCGGCTCGGTGCGCCGCCTGCTCGAAGCCGGGGACGAGCGCGCCGTCGAGCTGCGGCGCCGCGTCGAGGCGCTGCAGGACGCCGCCGCGACGCGCGGGTGGCTCGCGCCCGCCGCGGTCTACGGCTTCTTCCGCGCCCACTCGCGCGGCGACGCCGTGGTGGTCCTCGACCCCGCGGGGCGCGAGCTGGCCGCGCTGCCGTTCCACCGCCAGGCGCGGCCGCCGCACGCGTGCGCCGCGGACTGGGTGGCGCCGGACCCCGGGGCGGGCGACGCCGTCGCGCTCTTCCTCGTCACCGCCGGCGCCGGCGTGCGCGAGCGCGCCGAGGCGTTGCGCGCCGAAGGCCGCCTGCTCGACAGCGTCGCGCTGCAGGCGCTCGCGCTCGAGACGGCCGAGGCCGCCGCCGAGTGGCTGCACCGCCGCCTGCGCGAGCTGTGGGGGTTCCCCGACCCGGCCGAGATGACGATGGAGGAGCGCTTCCGCGCGCGGTATCGCGGCATCCGCCTCTCGTTCGGCTACCCGGCGTGCCCCGACCTCGAGCCGCAGGCCGACCTCTTCCGCCTGTTGCGGCCCGAGGAGATCGGCGCGCGCCTCACCGAGGGGTTCATGATCGACCCGGAGGCGAGCGTCTCCGCGGTGGTGTTCCACCACCCCGACGCCAGGTACCTTGCGTGAAGAAAGCTACGAGTTGAAGTCGAGGAATGGAGGGAACGTGGCAGTCGAGAAGAGGGAAGAGGGAAAAGGGGAAAGGGTAAAGGGAAGACGGGAGAAGAACAACGAGCGAACGCTACGCGTGTCTTGTCTTCCGTTCTTCCTTTTCCCTTTCCCCTTTCCCCTTTTACCTTTCCCCTTTTCCCGCCCTCGTTCACCCTTAACTCCCGAAGTTGAGGTTCTCCCGTGAACCACGCGCGCATTCACCGCCGGCTTGCGGACCACGTCGTCGTCGCCGACGGGGCGATGGGGTCTGAGCTGTTCGCCGCGCTGCCGGAGGGCGCGCATCTCGACCTGGCGCCGCTCGAGCACGGCCGCCGCGTCCTCGACATCCACCTCGCCTACCTCGCGGCCGGCGCCGAGCTGATCGAGACCGCCACGTTCGCCGCCTCCCGCCCCCGCCTCGCCCGCCTGCACGCGGCCGACCAGGTCGAGGCGGTCAACTCGGCGGGGGTCAAGCTGGCGCGCGAGGCACGCGAGATCGCCGGCACCGACTGCCTCGTCGCCGGCTCGATCGGGCCGCTCGCCGGCGTCATCGACCTCGACGAGCCGGCCGGGCCGGACGCGATCGCGGCCGCCCACGCCGAGCAGGCGGCGATCCTCGCCGGCCGCGGCGCCGACCTGCTCGTGCTCGAGACGTTCTTCCGCCTCGACGAGTTGCTGCTCGCGATCGGCGCCGTGCGCGGCGTCACCGACCTGCCGCTCGTCGCGATGTTGACGTTCCCGTTCGACAAGCTCCCCGACAGCCACCCGGAGATCGCCGCCGCGCTCGGCGAGCTGTTCGAGCGCGAGCCGCTCGCCGCCGGGATCAACTGCGCGCCGGGGCCGCAGGGCACCCTCGACGTGCTCGAGACGCTGGGCGGCTCACCCGGGCCGCTCGCCGTGATGCCGAACGCCGGCTCCCTGCTGCGCCGCGACGGCCGCATCCTGCGCCCGCCGGCGACGCCGAGCTACCTCGGCGGCTTCGCCCGCCGCGCCGCCGAGCTCGGCGCCGCGATCATCGGCGGCTGCTGCGGCACCGGCCCCGAGCACATCCGCGCCGTCGCCGAGGCGGTGAAGGGGGTGCGGCCGAGCCGCGCGCGCCACGTGGAGGTCGCGGTGGCGTCGCCTCCGGCCTCGCCGCAACCGCGCCCGACCTCGAGCCTGGCGGTCAAGTTCGAGCGTCGCGAGTTCGTCCGCGTCGTGCAGCTCGACCCGCCGCGCGGCACCAACTCCGAGCGCATCATCGAGGCGGCACGCGCGTTCGCCGCAACCGGCCGCGTCGACGCCCTCGACATCAACTCCAACCCGCTCGCCCGCCTGCGCATGGACTCGCTGTGGCTCGCCGCCGAGGTGCAGCGCGCCGCCGGCATCGAGACGATCCCGCACGTCACCCCGCGCGACGCCAGCCTGATGGGGCTGCAGGCGCAGCTCCTCGGCGCCTGGCGCGCCGGGATCAAGAACCTGCTCGCGATCTCCGGCGACCCCTCCCAGCTCGGCGACTACCCCGGCGTGCACGACGTCTACCACGTCGACATCTTCGAGCTCGTGCGCTCGGTGTCGCGCATGGCCGAGGGGTTCGACTGCGCCGGCAGCCCGATCGGCGAGCCGCCGGCGTTCCTGCTCGGCGTCGCGGTCAACCCCGCCGCCCCCGACCTCGACCACGAGATCGAGCGCCTGCGCCGCAAGGCCGGCGCCGGGGCGCAGTTCGCCATGAGCCAGGTGTTCTTCTCGTGGGCGCCGTGGGAGCGGCTGCTCGACCGCTGCGGCGGCGCGCTGCCGCTGCCGGCGCTGGTGGCGGTGTGGCCGCTGCCCTCGTTCCGGCTCGCGCTCCGACTCAACAACGAGGTCCCCGGCATCGAGGTGCCGGAGGAACTCCTGCGCCGGCTCGAGGACGCCGGCGCCGACGCCGCCAAGGTGGGCCGCGAGACGGCGCTCGAGATGCTGCGCGGCGCGCCGGAGCGCGCCGCGGGTGTCTATCTGGTGGCGCCGTTCAAGAACCCGGCCGAAGCGGCCGAACTGCTCGACGCCTGAGCCGGGCTACACGTTCTTCACCTTCTCGATCGTCTCGAACACGCTGGCGCCGAGGTAGTCGCGGTTGAGCCGGGCGATGAACTCGAGCGAGACGCCCTTCGGGCAAACCGCCTCGCACTCACCGTGGTTCGAACAGGCGCCGAACCCCAGCTCCTCCATCTTCGCGACCATGCGCAGCGCGCGCTGGCGGCGCTCCGGCTGCCCCTGCGGCAGCAGGCCGAGGTGGCTGATCTTCGCGGCGGTGAACAGCATCGCCGAGCCGTTCGGGCAGGCGGCGATGCAGGCGCCGCAGCCGATGCACGCCGCGGCGTCCATCGACTTGTCGGCCTTCTCCTTGGAGATCAGGATCGCGTTGGCGTCCGGGCTCGAGCCGGTGCGCGCCGAGATGAAGCCGCCGGCCTGCACGATCTTGTCGAGCGCGCTGCGGTCCACGACCAGGTCCTTGATCACCGGGAACGCGCGCGAGCGGAACGGCTCGGCCACGATCGTGTCGCCGTCCTTGAACTGCCGCATGAACAGCTGGCAGGTCGTGGTCAGCTTCTGCGGGCCGTGGGCGATGCCGGAGATCATGAAGCCGCACGAGCCGCAGATCCCCTCGCGGCAGTCGTGGTCGAACGCGATCGGGCGCTCGCCCTTCTTGATCAGGCTCTGGTTGAGGATGTCGAGCAGCTCGAGGAACGAGCAGTCCTCGGCCACGTCGTCCATCGGGTACGCCACCAGCCGCCCCTTGTCGTCCCGGTTCTCCTGCCGCCAGATCTTCAGGGTCAGCCTCATTTGTAGCTCCGCTGTGCCAGGTGCACATTCTCGAATTCGAGAGATTCCTTGTGCAGCTCGGGGGCCTTCCCCTCGCCCTTCCACTCCCACGCCGCCACATACGCGTACTGCTCGTCGTTGCGCTGCGCCTCGCCGTCGGGGGTCTGGTGCTCCTCGCGGAAGTGGGCGCCGCACGACTCGTCGCGCATGAGCGCGTCGTAGGCCAGCTCCTCGCCCAGCTCGAGGAAGTCGGCCACCCGCCCCGCCTTAGATCGG
>JAJXUY010000276.1 GCA_021782525.1 Acidobacteriota bacterium
TCGCCTTCCTCGTCACCGACGTGCTGCGCGGTGTGCTCGACCGCGGCACCGGCGCGGCCGCGCGCGCCCTCGGCGTCCTGGACCCCCTCGCCGGCAAGACCGGGACCACGAACGGGGGGCGCGACGCCTGGTTCGCGGGGTACTCGCCCGACCGCGTCACGGTGGTCTGGACGGGCCGCGACGACGACGCCCCGGCCGGCCTGTCCGGTGCGCGCGCGGCGCTCCCGATCTGGTCGCGGTTCACCCGCGCCGTCCGGCCTCCCGGCGGCTACCCGCCGTTCGTCGAGCCCGACGGCCTGGTGCGGGCGCTCGTCGACCCGGCGTCGGGCGAGCTCGCCACCACCCGCTGCCCCGACGTCGTGGAAGAGCTCTTCCTCGCCGGACAGGCGCCGCGCGCGACCTGCCACCTCCACGGCGGCTGGCTGGCGCTGCCGGTCGCGCAAGGGGACGGCGTCCCGACCGCGCGGCCCGGGTTCTTGCGGCGCCTGCTCGTCGGGCTGTTCGGCCGCCACGCGAAACCGAACTGAGCGCCTGGAAGCCCTGAGACCGTCGTTCGGGGGCGGGGGCAGCCGTGTCGCCGCCCTCGGTCCGGACGCGGCCGCCGGCCCTACTCGTCGAACGGTCGCGGGCTGGCGATCGGGGACTCGCGGGTGAACAGCACGGCGCGCCCGGTCCAGTCGAGGCCGACCACGGTGCCGGTGGGCACGAACCCGTCCCGGCCGGCGGCGCGCGAGAGGAGGCGGATGACGCCGCCGTGGGTGAAGACGAGGTGGCGGCCGGCCGGCAGGGAGGCGAGGAAGGCGCTGACGCGCGCGAACGTCTGGTCGAACGACTCGCCGCGCTCCGGGCGGAAGCCGTCGAACGCCGCGATCGCGTTGCGGACGGCGGGGTCGAGGGCGGTCCACGGCTGCCCTTCGTACTCGCCGAAGTTGACCTCGCGCAGGCGCGCGTCGGCGGTCGCGTCGCCCCAAGCGAGGCGGGCGGTGGCCACGGCGCGCTGCAGGTCGGAGCACCAGACGCCGGCGAAGCGCTCGCCGGCGAGCAGCGGGCGCACCGCCTCGGCTTGGGCGGCGCCGTTCGCGGTCAGCGGGACGTCGGTCCAGCCGGCGATGACGCCGTCGCGGGAGCAGGCGGTCTCGCCGTGACGGACGAGCCAGAGTTCTAAGGCCACGCCACCTCCGAGCCGCGAAGTATATCTTGCGCCGCCGATAGCGGACCGTCTGCGGCGTTGCCCTTCGGCGGCTCGCTTGCTCATGTGGCCTCCGGCCACACTCCGCCGCGTCCGCCTCGGGCGCCTTGCATCCGGCCCACTCTCGGCGGCGCGGCTACACGCCGTAACGCCTCCACCCTGCCGCTGACGTACTGTCCTTCCCGGACCACGGACCACGGACCACGGACCACGGTCTTGCCGGCGGCGCGGCTACACGCCGTAACGCCTCCACCCTGCCGCTGACGTACTGTCCTTCCCGGACCACGGACCACGGACCACGGACCACGGTCTTGCCAGTAGCGCGGCTACACGCCGTAACGCCTCCACCCTGCCGCTGACGTACTGTCCTTCCCGGACCACGGACCACGGACCACGGGGCTCGCTCTTTGCCGGCCACGGGCCACGCCTTTTCGATCCACGGCCCACGATCCACGACCCACGTCTTCGCCCCGGTCTAATCGCCGAAGAGCGCGAGAACGTCCTGGATCACCTCGAGCTCCTTGCCGTCGAACCAGAGCAGCCCGCAAGGGTCGCAGCGGTCGATGACGATGCGGTGCGGCAGGATCGCCTCGTAGGGGAACGGCACCATCTCGGCGCCGCACGCCGGGCAGCGTCGGCGCGGGCCCGGCGCGTCCCGCAGCGGCACCGCGGGGCCGCTGCGGACGACGTGCTCGCGGACGAGCTGCACGGCGAGGGCGTGCACCTCGGGGGACGGCGGCGGCTCGCCGCGCGCCAGGATCCGCGCGAAGCGCTCGCGGGTGACGAGGCGGCCGGCGCACGCCGAGCACTTGTGCAGGCGGACGCCCCGGTAGACGACCTCGCGCAGCGCCCCGCCGCACGCGGGACAGCCACCGACGGCGGCCGGCGGGCCGTCGAGGCGCTTGAGCACGCGGTTGATCTCCGGCTGCTCCCACGCCGGGGCCGCGAGCCGTGCGTCGCCCTGCGACACCGGCGTGAACGCCCCGAACCACGGCAGCGCGACGAGCTCCGCCGCGGTGAACGGACCGCGCCAGATCAACCCCTCGCGGGCGAACCAACGTTGTGCCGGAGCGGGCGGGCCGACCGCGACGTCGTCGGTCGGGGCGGGGCGTGGCGCGTGGTCCGCGAGCGCCTCCTGGCCGGCGTGGGCCATGTCGAGCAGGACCTCGATCCGGCGCTCGACCGGCGGGTGCGTCGAGGCCATTCCCGCCAGCGCCCCCGCCTCGCCTGGGTTGGCGCCGACGATGAACAGCGGCGCGAGTTCGCCGCCGGCGATGAACGCGTGGTGCGGATCGGCGGCGATCGCGTGCAGCGCCTGGGCGAGCGAGAGCGGGTTGCGGGTGAGCCGCACCGCGGTGGCGTCGGCGCGGTACTCGCGTTCGCGCGAGAGCCAGGCGTTGAGCAGGTAGGTGAGGCCGCGCATCGTGGCGACGGCGCCGAGCACCGGGAGCGAGCCCCTCGTGGTGCGCGCGGTGGGGTCAGAGAAGTCGGCATCGCGGTCGGGGGTGAGCGCGCGCAGGCACCCGGCCCAGACCGCCGCCATCGAGCACGACACCGTCGCGAGCAGCGAGTCGCCGGCGACGAGGTGGGCCGCCTCGTGCCCCACGACCGCCTCGAGCTCGTCGCGGTCGAGGCGCACGAGCAGCCCCTCGGAGACCCCGATCACCGCCCGGCCGGAAAAATCGGCCACCGCGAACGCGTTCATCCAGCGCGCCGGGACCGCGACCGCCTCGATCCGGCGCCCGCCGGTCGCGACCGCGACCTCGGAGACGACGTTCCCGAGCTGGAGGTGGTAGTCGTCCATCGGGTCGAGGTGCTGCACCCCGATCACGTCGAGCGTGCGGCTCACCATGTGGCGCACCGAGAGGGACCAGTGCAGCAGCGTGGCCGCGGCCGCCACGGCGATCACGATGAGCACGGGGGTCACGAGTGACAACGACCCGGGCGAGGCTTGATCGAGGCGCACACCGACCAGGACGCCGAACGGCAGCAGGGGGAAGAGCAGCGCCAGGCCGACGAACGCCGCCCCGACGATGTAGACCACGAGCAGGGTGGCGAACAGCAGCACGATCCGCCGCCCGCGCGTGGCCTCGATCTCGACAAACGTGTACGGCATGGCGCCGCCGTGATGCTAGCACGGGGGACCCGAGCCGAGGGGCCGGCGTGACCCAAGAGGGTAAAGGGAAAGGGGAAAAGGGAAAAGGGAAAACAAGACCCGCTTCGGTTGTGTCTCGGTCTTCCCTTTGCCCCTTGCCCCTTGCCCTTTCCCCTTCTTCCCTTTTGCCGGCCGCGCACTTGTCGAGCCCCGAGCCGCGAGTCCGGATGTTCCGGCGCCCGGAGCCCTGCCTCTTGCGACCCGGCTTGTACGCACGTGGAACTTGTTCTAAGGTGACGGCATCCGTCCCGCCGGACGGAGGAGGAAGCCATGGCGTTGCTCCCGTGGATCATCGGCGCCGTCTTCGTCGTCGTCGTCCTGCTCTTCATCGGTCTGTGGGCGTTCAACTACCGCAAGGTCGGCCCCAACCAGGTGCTCGTCATCTCGGGGCGGACCTCGAAGGTGACCGAGC
>JAJXUY010000277.1 GCA_021782525.1 Acidobacteriota bacterium
GGGCCGGCTGGCGTAGTTGGAGGTGGCGCGCTGGTAGTCGGCGCTGCCGCTGACCTGCGGCAGCAGCGGCGCGCGCGACTCGTCGACGCGAGCGAGAGCGGCGCGGGTCGCGGCTGCGGCCTGGCGCACCTGCGGTTGATCGGCGCGCGCGGTGGCGAGCGCCTCCTCGAGGGTCACGATGCGCGGCGGTGCGGCCGGGGCCGCCGCCGCGAGCACGAGCAGGGCAAGGTTGGCGATCATCACTCGAACCTCAACGCCTCGATCGGATCGAGGCGGGACGCTTTCTGCGCCGGGTAGAGCCCGAACACGACGCCCACCACGGCGCTGAACACGACGGAGACGACCACGATGTCGGGCCGGATCAGCAACGGCCAGTGAAACCTCCCGGCCAGCCACTGCGCGAGGCCCAACCCGAGGACCACGCCGATCAGCCCGCCGGCGAGCGACAGGGTGAGCGCCTCGACGAGGAACTGGGCCAGGATGTTGCGCGGCTTGGCGCCGACCGCCATCCGCACGCCGATCTCGCGCGTGCGCTCGGTGACCGACACCAGCATGATGTTCATGATCCCGATGCCGCCGACCAGGAGCGACACCGCCGCGATGCTGGCGAGCAGCGTCGTCAGCGTCTGCGTGCTCTGCTCGCGGGATCTGGCGAACTCGGTGAGGTTGCGGATCGAGAAGTCGTCGTCGGCCCCCGGCGCCAGGTGGTGGCGGTCGCGCAGCAGGGCGCGGACCTGCTGCTCGGCGCGCCCCGTCGTGGCGGCGGAGGTGGCGCTGATGAAGATCACGCCGGAGATGAACTGGTGCAGGCCGCCCTGGATCTTGGTCTGGAACGTCTTCAGCGGGATGAACGCCCCGTCGTCGTAGTCCATCCCCATCGGCGACTGGCCCTTGGCCGCGAGCACGCCCTGGACCAGGAACGGGATGTTGTTGATCCGCACCGTCTGGCCGACCGGGTTGATCCCGGCGCCGAACAGCTTGTCCACGACGGTCTGGCCGAGGAGGGCGATCTTGCTCCCGCCCTCGGCGTCCGAGTCGGTCATCGGGGCGCCCTCGGCCACCGGCCAGTCGCGAATGGCGAAGTATGCGGGCGTGGTGCCGTAAACGGTCGTGCTCCAGTTCTGGTCCTCGGAGACGATCTGGGCGATCGACCGGAGCTGGGGCGCGGCGTACTTCACGCTCGGCACCTCGGTCTGGATCGCCTTGAGGTCGTCCCACGTCAGCGTCGGCATGCTGCCGAAGCCGCCGTGCTGGCCGCCGGCGGTGGTGGAGCCGGGCAGGATGATGAGCAGGTTCGAGCCCATCGCCGCGAACGCCTGCTCCACCATCGCCTTCGCCCCCTCGCCGATGGCGACCATCGCGATCACGGCGGCGACGCCGATGATGATGCCGAGCGTCGTGAGGAACGAACGCATCTTGTTGCGCAACAGGGCGCGGATCGCCACCCGCAAGGTCTGCAGCGGGTTCATGGCTCACCTCCCATGGCGGCCTCGGCCGCGACCGGGACCGCCCGCTGCGGCTCCTGGCGGCGGTCGGACTTGAGCTGGCCATCCTTCACCACCACGACCCTCGCCGCGTATCTCGCGATGTCGGGCTCGTGCGTCACCAGCACGACCGTGATCCCCGAGTCGCGCAGCTGTTGGAACAGCGCCATCACCTCGACGCTGGTGACCGAGTCGAGGTTCCCGGTCGGCTCGTCGGCGAGGATGATCTTCGGGTTCGACACCAGCGCCCGCGCGATCGCCACGCGCTGCTGCTGCCCGCCGGACATCTGGTTCGGGTGGTGGTGGACGCGGTCCGCCAGGCCGACGCGGGCGAGCGCCTCCTTGGCGCGCTCGTGGCGCTCGTGGGTGTGCGCTCCGGCGTACAGGAGCGGCAGCTCGACGTTCTCGAGCGCCGAGGTGCGTGAGAGCAGGTTGAAGTTCTGGAACACGAAGCCGAGCGTGTGGTTGCGCTTCTCGGCGAGCGCGTCGCGGTCGAGGCTGGAGACGTCCTCGCCGGTGAGCAGGTAGCGCCCGGCCGTCGGCCGGTCGAGGCAGCCGATGATGTTCATCAGGGTGGACTTCCCGGAGCCGGAGGCGCCCATGATCGCGACGAACTCGCCCTCGGCGACGGCGAGCGACACGCCGCGCAGCGCGTGCACCTCGACGTCGCCCATGTGGTACACCTTGGTGACGTCCTCGAGTTGCAGCAGGTTCGTGCCTGTGATCATCGCCGCCTCAGAACATCCGGCCGGCGAAACCGTTACGCTGCCCCAAGGTTCCGCCAGAAACGTCGGTGATCGCGCGGTCACCGACGGAGAGGTCGCCCTCGAGCACCTCGCTGTTGATCCCGTCGGTGATGCCGGTCCGGATCGCGACCGGCACCGGCTTGCCGGCGCGCAGCACCCACACCGTCCTGCGGTCGCTGTCCCCCGCGGCCTTTGCCGGCGCCCCGCCGGTTCCGGTGCGCATCGCGGCGCCCGGCCCGCGCCCACTCCGGCCGGCGCCGGCCTTCGGCCCCAGGCTGGCGAGCAGCTCGGCGGGGGGGCGGAAGCGGAGCGCGGCGTTCGGCACCCGCAGCGCGTCGTCGTTCTCCGCGTAGACGAACGTGCAGTTGGCGGTCATCCCGGGCTTGAGCTTGAGGTCGCTGTTGTTCACGTCGATCACCGCATCGTACGTGACGACGTTCTGCACCGTCTGCGGCGCGTTGCGCACCTGCCGCACGGTGCCGACGAACGTCTCCGTCGGATAGGCGTCCACCGTGAACGTCGCGCGCATCCCCTGGTGCAGCTGGCCGATGTCGGCCTCCGCGACGCTGGTGTCCACCTGCATCTTGCGCAGGTTCTCGGCGATGAGGAAGAGCGTCGGCGCCTGCAGCGACGCCGCCACCGTCTGGCCGACGTCCACGTTGCGCGAGATCACGACCCCGTCGGTCGGCGAGATGATGTTGGTGTACGCCAGGTTGACCTCGGCCGAGTGCAGCTGCGCTTTCGCTTGCTCGACGCTGCCCATCGCCGCGTCGACGGCGGCCTTCGCCGCGTCGGCGGTCGCCTGCGCGGTGTCGAGGTCGGCCTGGGCGATCAGCTTGCGCTCGGCGAGGGTGACGCTGCGCTTGTACTGCCGCTCGGCGTCCAGCGCCTGCGCCCTCGCCTTGGCCAGATTGCCGTTGGCGGCGACGTAGTTGGCGCGCGCCTGCGCCACCGAGGCCTCAAAAAGCTGCGGATCGATCTTGGCGATCAGCTCGCCCTTCTTGACCGTGGAGTTGTAGTCAGCGTACAGCGCCGCGATGCGGCCGGAGACCTGGCTGCCGACCTGCACCGTGACCAGCGCCGACAGCGAGCCGGAGGCGGTCACCTTGGCGACGATCTTGCCCCGGTCGATCGGGCTCGTCTCGTACTTCCACTCCGCCTTCAACTTGGCCTGGTGCGCCCGCCACAACATGATCCCACCAGCGGCCACGAGAACAACGACGACGATCCAGAGCCACTTGTTCTTCAACATTGATCCCCTCACCCGGACGCCGTCGAGCCGGCGCGTCCGTTTCTGCTGGCGCGAGTTGCCCCGCGCCGCTTCGCCCCTAGGCCGGGGCGTTTGTCGCAACGCTCATGCATCGGGTTTCGGCCCTAACTTCCCGGCTGCGCCCCGCCGCCGTTCGCGCGGAAGCTCTCGAGGTTGGCGATGACCTTTTGCAGCCCGGCCACGACCGCGGCCCGCTCGGCCGCGGTCAGGCCGGCCTCCACCGCCGCCCGGACCTCGCCGGCGATC
>JAJXUY010000278.1 GCA_021782525.1 Acidobacteriota bacterium
CGCGTTCTACGGGCCCAAGATCGACTTCGTGGTGCACGACGCGATCGGGCGCGAGTGGCAGCTCGGCACGATCCAGCTCGACTGGAACCTCCCCGAGCGCTTCGGCCTCGCCTACGTCGGTGAGGACGGCGCCGAGCAGCGCCCCGTGATGCTGCACCGCGCCGTGCTCGGCTCGGTGGAGCGCTTCTTCGGCGTCATGCTCGAGCACTTCGCCGGCGACCTGCCGCTGTGGCTGGCGCCGGAGCAGGCCCGCGTGCTGCCGGTGTCCGACCGGTTCATCGAGCCGGCGCGGGCGGTGCGGGCGCGCCTGATCGCGGCCGGCTTGCGCGCCGGGGTGGACGAGCGCTCGGAGAAGCTCGGCGCCAAGATCCGCGACGGCGAGCTGGCGAAGGTGCCGGTGTTGCTGATCGTCGGCGCGCGCGAGGCCGAGTCGGGGGGCGCCTCGCTGCGGGTGCGCCACCGCGGCGACCTCGGCTCGAAGAGCCTGGACGAGATCGTGGCGGCCATGACGGCGACCACCAAGCGGCGCGACCTGAACCCCTGGCCGGAGGAAGAAGAGGAAGAGGGAAAAGGAAAAAGGGCAGAGGGAAGACAGTGACGAGGAGCGGTCGTCCCTCTCCCGTCTTTCCTCTCACGTCTGCCATGTTTGGAACAGTGCGGAGTTGTTAGGAGGACATCATGCCGAAGATCAAGACGTTGCGCGCGGCGGCGAAGCGGTTCAAGAAGACCGGAACCGGGAAGATCAAGCGCCACCACGCATTCCACAGTCACATTCTGGGCAAGAAGTCGTCGAAGCGGAAGCGCCACCTGCAGAAGGACGCGGTGCTGACTCCGGCCGACGCCAAGGTCGTGGAGCGCATGCTCCCGTACGCGAAATAGGAGGCCGACATGCGCGTGAAGCGTGGACACAACCGGGTTGCCAGGCGCAAGAAGATCCTCAAGCTCGCCAAGGGCTACTACCTCACCAAGCACAACGCCTACCGCATGGCGAAGCTGCAGGTCGAGCGCTCGCTGCAGTTCGCCTACCGCGACCGGCGCCAGCGCAAGCGGCAGATGCGCTCGCTCTGGATCGTGCGGATCAACGCGGCGGCGCGCCAGTTCGAGCTCTCGTACTCGCAGCTGATCGCCGGGTTGAAGGCGGCGGGGTGCGAGCTCGACCGCAAGGCGCTCGCCGAGCTCGCGGCGCGCGACATCCAGGGGTTCGGGGAGCTCGCCCAGACCGCGAAGAAGAGCCTGGGGGCCAAGCCGGCCGCCTGATGGCGACCGACCCCCTGGAACGGGCGCGGGAGGAGTTCCTCGCCGCGCTTGCCGCGGCGGGGCGCGACGCCGGCCGCATCGAGGCGGTGCGCGTCCGCTTCGCCGGACGCCGCTCGGGGCTGCTGCGCGATCTCGAGGAGGCGCTCAAGACGCTGCCGCGCGAGGCCAAGCCGGCGTACGGCAAGGCGCTCAACGAGCTCAAGCGGCTCGTCGAGGAGCGCCTCGCGGCCGCGCACGACGCGGCCGCGACCGGCGGCCCGAGCCAGGTGCTCGACGTGACGCTGCCGGGCCGGCGGCCGGTCACCGGCGCGCTGCACCCGGTGACCCTGGTGCGGCGCGAGATCGAGGAGATCTTCCTGCGCATGGGGTACTCGGTGGCGGACGGGCCCGAGGTCGAGGACGACTGGCACAACTTCGGCGCCCTCAACATGCCGCCGGACCACCCGGCGCGCGACACGCAGGACACGTTCTTCCTCGCCGACGGCCCGCTCCTGCGCACGCACACCTCGCCGGTGCAGATCCGCTCGATGGAGACGATGGCGCTGCCGATCCGGGTCATCATCCCGGGGCGGGTGTACCGGCGCGACTCCGACCTGCGCCACTCGCCGATGTTCCACCAGGTCGAGGGGCTGGTGGTGGGCGAGGGGATCACCTTCGGCAACCTCAAGGCGACGCTCGAGGCGTTCGTGCACGTGCTCTTCGACCCGCGCCTCGCGGTCCGCTTCCGCCCGTCGTTCTTCCCGTTCACCGAGCCCTCGGCCGAGGTGGACATCACCTGCGTCCTCTGCCTCGGCCGCGGTTGCCCGATGTGCTCGGGGAGCGGCTGGATCGAGATCCTCGGCGCCGGGATGGTGGACCCGCGCGTGCTGCGCGCCTGCAAGATCGACCCGGAGCGCGCCAGCGGCTTCGCGTTCGGCTGCGGCCTCGACCGTGTCGCGCTGCTCAAGTACCGGCTCCCCGACCTGCGCCTGCTGTTCTCCGGCGACGAGCGCCTCCTGCGGCAGTTCGAGGGGGCACGATGAAGTTCAGTGTGGACTGGCTGCGCGACCACCTCGACGGCACGACCCCGGCCGGCGAGATCGCCGAGCGCTTGACCGCCGTCGGCATGAACGTCGAGACGCGCGAGAGCGACGGCACCGACGAAGTGTGGGACGTCGACGTCACGACCAACCGCCCCGACGCGATGAACCACCGCGGGCTCGCCCGCGAGGCCGCGGCCGCGGGGTGCGGCTCGCTGCGGCCGCTGGCGCCGAGTCTCGTCGAGGGCGCGACGCCGGCCGGCGAGCTCGCGAAGCTCACGGTCGAGGACCCGGCCGGGTGCCCGCGCTACTGCGCCCGCGTGGTGCGCGGCCTCAAGGTCGGCCCCTCGCCCGCGTGGCTTGCGGAGCGCCTCGAGCGCTGCGGCGTGCGCTCGATCAACAACGTGGTGGACGCCACCAACTACGTCCTGCTCGACGTCGGCCAGCCGCTGCACGCGTTCGACCTCGCCTTCCTCGCCGGGCGGGAGATCCGCGTCCGGCGCGCCCGCGCCGGCGAGCGGATCACGACGCTCGACGGCGTCGAGCGCGCGCTGAACGCCGGCGACCTCGTGATCGCCGACGCGACGCGGGCGGTCGCGGTGGCCGGCGTGATGGGTGCCGCCAACAGCGAGATCGGTGCCGCCACGACCGACGTGCTCATCGAGTCCGCTTATTTCGATCCCCGCTCGGTGCGCCTGACCGCGCGCCGGCTCGGACTCAAGACCGAGGCGTCGCACCGCTTCGAGCGCGGCGCCGACCGGGCGATGGCGCGCACCGCCGCCGACCTGGCGGCCGAACTGATCGTGCGCCTGGCCGGCGGGGAGATCGCCGCCGGCGTGCTGGACTCGAACCCGGAGCTGCCGGCGCCGCGCGAGATCGCGTTCTCGCTCTCGCGCCTGTGGGCGTTCACCGGCTGCGAGGTCCCGCGCGAGCCGGCGCTGCGCGCGCTGACTGCGCTCGAGCTCGCGCCGCGCGCGACCGGCGACGTGATCACCTGCGCGGTCCCATCGCACCGCGTCGACCTCGAGCTCCCCGAGGACCTCTACGAGGAGGTCATCCGCTTCTTCGGGTACGACAACGTCCCGTCGGCGCTGCCGGCCGGGGAGGTCACGCCGGGCGCGCGCCTGGGGACGTGGCCGCTCACCGAGCGCGGGCGCGACGCGCTCGCCGCCGCCGGCATGGCCGAGGCGTTCACCTATGCGTTCGTCTCCGCCGAGGCGGACGCGGCCGCGTCGGGCTCGCCGCTCGCGGGGCGGGGCGCCGCCGCCGCCCTCGCCAACCCACTGTCGGCGCGCCTGGCCGTGATGCGGCGATCGCTCCTGGCCGGTCTCGCCGAGGCCGCCGCCGGCAACTTGCGCCGCGGCGCCGAACGGGTGCTGCTCGGCGAGGTGGGCCGCGTGTTCTTCGCGCGCCCCGGGGCGGTCGTCGAGGAGGAGCGCCTCGCGGTGGCCGTCGCCGGCCGCCTGGGG
>JAJXUY010000279.1 GCA_021782525.1 Acidobacteriota bacterium
ACCCGCTCGCGGCGGCCGACCTCGCGGCGATGGGACGGGCGCTCGCCGGGTGCCGGCGTTGCCGGCTCGCGGCCGGGCGCACACAGGTCGTCTTCGGGGTCGGTCACCCGAAGGCACGCGTCGTGTTCGTCGGCGAGGGCCCGGGCGCCGACGAGGACCGGATCGGGGAGCCGTTCGTCGGGCGCGCCGGCCAGCTCCTCAACGCGATGCTTCCCGCGATCGGGCTGGCTCGCGCCGACGTCTACATCGCCAACGTGGTCAAGTGCCGGCCGCCGGGCAACCGCGACCCGGAGTCCGACGAGGCGGCGGCGTGCCTGCCGTTCCTCAAGCGTCAGATCGAGCTCATCGACCCGGCGGTGATCGTCTGTCTGGGCCGCGTCGCGGCCCGCCACCTGCTCGGCACCACGGCGCCGATCTCGAGCTACCGCGGGCGCTGGACCAAGTGGGCCGGGCGCGACGTGCTCCCGACCTTCCACCCGGCCTACCTGCTGCGCAACCCGGCCGCCAAACGCGAGGCGTGGGCCGACCTCAAGCGCCTGCGCGAGCGGTTGGCGGTGGACGGCCGGCGGGCGTGACCGGCGGGCGCGGGCGGGAGGAGCGCGGCGGGATGGCCCAGGTGCCGGCGATCGACCTGCGCAGCGACACGGTGACGCATCCCTCGGCCGCGATGCGGCGCGCGATGGCCGGAGCGCCGGTCGGCGACGACGTGTTCGGCGACGACCCGACGGTCAACGCGCTGCAGGAGTTCGCGGCGGGCCTGTTCGGCAAGGAGGCCGGGCTCTTCTTCCCGTCGGGCACGATGTCGAACCAGGCCGCGCTCCTTGCGCACACCGGGCGAGGCGACGAGGTGTTCGTCCACGAGCGCGCCCACATCCTGATGTACGAACAGGGCGGCGCGGCCGTGCACGGCGCGCTGCAAACCCGTTGCTTCGCCTCCACGGACGGCATGCTCGACCCCGATCAGATGGAGGAGTTCGTCCACGCGGATGATGACCCGCACCTCGCCCCGACCCGGTTGGTGGCACTCGAGAACACGCACAACCGCTGCGGCGGGCGCGTGCTCAGCCAGGCCGCCGTGCTCGCCGTGCGCGCGTTCTGCGACCGTCACGCCTTGCGCCTGCACCTCGACGGCGCGCGGGTGTGCAACGCGGCGGTGGCTTCCGGGCTCCCGTTGTCCGTGATCGCGGCCCCGTTCGACTCGGTGAGCGTGTGCCTGTCCAAGGGCCTGGGCGCGCCGGTCGGGTCGCTGCTGCTGGGCTCGGCCGAGTTCGTCCGCCGCGCCGTCCGCGCCCGCAAGCTGCTCGGCGGCGGGATGCGCCAAGCCGGGATCGTCGCCGCCGCCGGCCTGTTCGCGCTGCGCCGCAACATCGCGCGCCTGGCCGACGACCACCGCCGCTGCCGGATCCTCGCCGAGCGCATCGCGGCGGCGCCGGGCCTGGAGGTGGACCTCGCCGCGGTCGAGACCAACATGGTGTTCGCCGGCACACGCCGCTGCGGCGTGCGCGCTGCGGAGGTCGTGAAATTGCTGGCGGCGCGCGGCGTTCTCTGCCTCGACGAGGGTCCGTACACGCTGCGCTTCGTGACCCACCTCGACATCGGGGACGCCGACGTCGAAGCCGCCGCGGCCGCCATCGTCCAGACAATGGCGACGATCGCGCGCCCTCCCGACGAGTGAAGGAAGTGAAGAGTGAAAAGTGAAGAGTGAACAGGTGCGGGGAAGAGGGAAAAGGGAAGAGGGCAAAGGGAAGACGAGACGCATCACAGTCGTGTCGTTGTCTTCCCTTTGCCCTTTACCCTCTTCCCTTTGCCGCCTGTAACTCTTCACTCTCGACTCTTCACTCTCAACGTCTTCTTCTCCCGGATCCCGGTGCCCGGAGCACGGTGCCCAGTCTCACCGCCACCACGGCCACGGCCGTGCGTTGAGGACGTCGGCCGCCGTCGCCCACCCCTTGCGCGCGACCGCGATCCCCCAGCGCACGTCGGCGAGGCCGGCGGGCTCGTGCGCGTCCGGGCCGATCGAGATCGGGACCCCGAGTGCGACGGCGCGGCGCACCCAGCGCCAGTCGAGATCGAGGCGGAACGGGTGGGCGTTGATCTCGACCGCGGCGCCGCTGGCCGCGGCCGCCTGCAGCACCGCTTCGAGGTCGACCGCGTACCCCTCGCGGGCGAGGAGGAGGCGGCCGGTGGGGTGACCGAGGATCGTGCCGCGACCGTGGCCGACGGCCTTCACGAGACGAGCGGTCTGCGCCTCGGGGCTCTGGCGGAACGCGGAGTGCACCGAGGCGACGACGAAGTCGAGCGGAACGTCCTCGGGGCGGTCGAGGCTGCCGTCGGCGAGGACGTCGGCCTCGGTGCCGCGCAGCAGCAGCGGCGGCCGGCCGGCGGCGTTGTGAGCGGCGATCGCCTCGCCCTGCCGGCGCAGGCGGTCGGCGTCGAGGCCGTGGGCGTAGGCGGCGGTGCGGGAGTGGTCGGCGATGCCGAGGAACGCCCAGCCGAGCGCCGCCGCCGCGGCCGCCATCGCGTCGAGCGAGGCGGTACCGTCCGAGTCGGTCGTGTGGGCGTGCACGGCGCCGAGGAGGTCGTTCTCCCCGATGAGGCCGGGGAGCGCCCCGGCGACGGCGGCCTCGACCTCGCCGACCCCTTCGCGCAGCTCGGGCGGGATCCACGGGAGGCGCAGCCGGGCGTACAGGTCCGGCTCATCGCCGCACTCGACGGCGTTCCCGGACCCGTCGGCGAGGACGCCCGCGGCGAAGCGCAACCCGCCGGCAGCGGCGCGCTCGGCGAGCTGCTCCACGTGACGTTCGCTTCCGGTGTGCCAGACGAGCGCGGCGCCGAACGAGGCCGGCGGCGTGGTCACGACGCGGACCGCAAGGCCGGACGGATCGACGCCGGCCAGCGTGTCTGGGTCGGGCGCGCGGGTATCGCCGAGCGTGCCGCCGAGGGCCGCGGCAAGCGCGGCCTGCGACGGGCCGGCGCACACCACGACCGCCTCGCTCACCACCTCGCACGAACGGCGCGCCTGGCCGGCCGCCGCGACCGCGGCCCCGGGGAGCGCGGCCCGGATCGCCGCGGCCACCTCTTCGCCGACACGCAAGCCCTCGGGGAGGTGGCGGGCGCTGGCGGCGCGGCGACGGAACTCGATCGCCTCGAGGAGGTGTCGTTGCGTCGCCGCCCCGAACCCGGCGAGCGCCAGGAGGCGGTTCTCGCGGCAGGCGTACTCCAGCTCTCCGAGCGAAGCGATCCCGAGCTCCTGCCAGAGCGTCCGCACGCGCTTGGGGCCGAGCCCAGGCAGCACCGCCAGTTCCGCCAGGCCGGCCGGCGTCCGCGCCCGCAGCTCGGCGAGCGGCGCCGGTCCCTCCCCGCCGGCGAGCTCGGTGAGGATCGCGGCGATCCCCTTGCCGATCCCCGGCAGCGACGTGAGTTCGCCGCTGGCCGCCAGCGCCTCGACGTCCTCCGGAGCGCGGGCGATCGCCCGCGCTGCGTTGGCGTACGCGCGTACCTTGAACGGGTTCTCCCCCGCGACCTCGGCAAGCAGGGCCAGCTCCTCGAGCGCTGCGACCGCCCGCCGCCTGAGATCCCCGGGATCACTCATCCCCCGCATGATATAGTCCGAAAGGTCCCATGGCTCCCCGCTGGCCGTTCTCGCGCTCACTCCTCTACCCGCTGACGGCGCTGCTGGTGGCGCTCGCGGTGCTCCCGGTCGGTCTCGCCGGGTGGGGGTTCGTGAGCTCGAACCGGGA
>JAJXUY010000280.1 GCA_021782525.1 Acidobacteriota bacterium
CGGGTTGACCACATGGTCGTTGACCGGCCGCAGCGCCAGTAAAAGGAAGCCGGCGCTGAGGACAGCCACATACCGGGCCACGAACCGGCCGGCCGGGGTCGCGAGGAAGTTCCGCAGCCACTGCATCGGCGGATTATGGTGGCTCGGACCGAGACGGTCAACACCGCGCCCCGAGGCGGGCCTACGAACGGACACGCTGACGCGCCGGGATGACAGTCCGGAGGCCGATCCTCTGTCGGACGCACGCCTGGGATGGCACGAGTCTTGTACTATGCATTCCGAAATGTTCGGCGCCCCCGACCCGGAACCCTCCGATCAGCTCGACCCGGAACGCGTGGGGCCGTCCCGGCTCACGAGGCTGCTGGAGCCCGAGACGGACGATGCGCCGTGGCCGCTCGGCAACGACCAGTCAGGCCTCTTCCTGCTCAACGAGCGGGTTTCGCCGCGGCCGCTGCGCCTGCGCGACCGGCCGCTCCTCCTCGCGCTCGTCGTCTCCGTACTCTTCCACCTGTTGCTCTTCTCGCAGTTGCGCACCGACTCGCTGCTGGAGTCGCTGCTGGCCGCGGCGAGGCTGCAGGCGAAGCCGAAGCTCGTGGCGGACAATACCCCGTTCTACGAGTTCGTCCACCTCCCCAAGCAACGCCAGGAGACGCCGACCCGGCGGGCGCCGGCATCCGACCTCGACCGCCGAGCGCACGGAGGGGAGGGCGCGCCGGCGCTCACTCCGGGTTCGCGAGGCAACACGCCGGAGCTGAGGATCGAACCGGACGCCGGCGGCAAGGCGCAGCAGGCGAGCCCTCCGGCGGCAGGCAAACGCATGGTCGAGGCGCAAAAGGGCGCCGCCGGGCCGACCGGCCAGGGGCGGGAGGTCCCGCTCAAGCTCGCCGACAAGGGAGCCGACGCGATCCTGCTGGCCCCGAGGAGCGAGGGCGAGGCTGGAAAGACGGCCCAGGCCCTGCGGGGGCTCGGCACCTATCCGACGTTCGGCTCGGCCGGAGGCGCCTCGCCCAACCGCCCCGGTGGGCAGGTGGACCTCGGGCCGCTCACGTTCGATACGCAGTGGTACGACTGGGGACCGTACGCCGCGGAGATGCTGCGCCGCATCCGCTACCACTGGCAGATCCCGGAGATCGCCCAGATGGGCGTTCCCGGCGTGGTCCGCATTCACTTCTACATCGAGCGCAACGGATCCGTGACCGGGATCGAGATCGTGAGCGGCTCGGGGAGGCCGCCGCTCGACTTCGCGGCGCACGACGCGATCCGGGACGCCTCGCCGCTGCCGCCGCTCCCGGCCGACCTGACCGGCGTGTTCCACGAGGGGGTGACGATCACCTTCTACTACAACACCCAGGTCCCCGAGCGCACCGCGGACGGATGAGCCGGGTGGGCGCGGCCGGCCGCGCCGCGCTCAGACCGGCTGCTCACACGCCGCCACGACGCGACGCAGCGCGGCCGCCACGCTCGCGCCGACTGGTGCCAGCTCCGGCACGGCGACGACCGCCATCACGCTCTCGGGGTCCATCGCTCGCACCACCGTCCGCCCACCCTCCACCGACACGGTGACGTTGCACGGCAGCAGGACCCCTACCTCCGGGGCGGCGGTGAGCGCACGGTGCGCCGACTCCGGGTGGCAGGCGCCGAGGATCAGGTACGGAGCGCTCTCGACGCCCAGCTTGGCCTTCATCGTCGCCTGGACGTCGATCTCCGTCAGCGCGCCGAAGCCCTCGGCGGCGAGCGCGCGCCGCACCGTTGCGACCGTCGCCGGGAAGTCCGACGCGGACACCGCCTCGAACGCGATGGTCGTCCTCTTCACGAGTGCCTCCGATGTGCCATCGGGCCCGACCGGGCCCAGGTCACGACGCTCAGGAAAACCCGCCGCTCCCGCACGACGACGAGCTCGAGGAGCCGCACGGCATTGTGCCCGAGCCCGCCATCGCGCTGGCGAACGTCGAGAGCTGCTTGGCGACCTCGTGGCCGCCGCACTTCGGGCAGACAGTCTGCTCGGCGCCGGCTCCGATGCGCTGGAGCACCTCGAACCGCGCCCCGCATCCGCGACAAACGTACTCGTACAACGGCATCGCTACCCTCCGCAACTACCGCCCCAGAGGGCGTCCCAGACGTGGCCGGGGACGCCGTCCGGATAGACCTGATCAGTCGCATAAATCGCACCGCAGCTCCGGCACCGCCAGAGCAGTGAACCTCACGTGGGCACCGGAGTGAGCGGCGCCCGGCAGGCGCGACAGCTCGCCACCGCCTCCGCTGCTGTCTCGTCCACGGCTCCTCCGTTCATTTCGCCGGTCCGTCGCCGCGCCCGGGTGCCGCGTCCGCCTCTTCCACCGGGGGGGCCGCCGGGCCGCACGCCGCGCCTCGCCTGGTCTTACCCGAGCCGACGGCCGGGTCGGGAACCGCTCACGTGGGCACCCCTAGCTTCGGCAGCACGACCCACTGCACCAGCAGCCACGCCACCACGACGCCGAGCATCACGAGCGTGTCGCTCAACCGCTACCTCCCGCCCGTCGCCATCGCGGCCCGGCCGGCCGCGATCTCGCGCTTCTCGGTTTCGACGTGGCGCTCGAGCGAGTCGCACACGGTGGCACAGATCGCGAACACGGTCGGATCCTCGATCCGGTAGAAGACGTTGACGCCCTCACGGCGGCACTCTACCAACCCGACGCGCCGCAGGACCGACAGGTGCTTCGAGACGTTCGCCTGGCTCCCGCCGATGATCGAGAGCACGTCGGTCACACACCGCTCGCCGTCTTGCAGCACGTGCAGGATGCGCAGCCGGGTCGGGTCGGCCATCGCCTTCAGGCGGTCCGCGATCTTCTCCAGCAGCTGGTCCGACTCCCCGTTCACGAGACCTCCCAGGTGCAAGTATAACCACGATGGAATATTCGAGCAAGCCGGAGGCGTCGGTGAGGCCGGGGGGCGGCGGGTGCGACTCACAATACGTCCTCGACGCCCCAGACGATGATCTTGAGCCGCTCACCGCAGTCGCGACAGTACTCCCTGATGTCGCGCACGAGGCCGTCCGCGGCGGCGGCCTCGACCACCGTGAAGATGACCGCGGAGGTCTTGGGAAAGGCGCGGGACCCGAGGCGCGGGCCGGTCTCGCCGACACCGACGGCGTGCGGGATCTCGGTGTACCCGACCACGCCGGCACGGTTGAGGAAGACCTCGAGCTCCTCCTTGCGGCTCTCGTCGACGATGAGCATCAGGAGCTTCATCGCCCTACTCCTCGACGCCGAGCGCGCGCAGCAGCGCGACCATCGGGCACCAGCCGGTGAACGCGGACTGCAAGAGGTTCACGCCGATGAACGCGGTGAACAGGTAGAAGCCCGGGTGCACCCAGTGCCCCAGCGCGACGGAGGCCATCACGAACGTTCCGGCGATGGCGCGGAGCCACTCATTGATCCTCATCTCGAACCTCCTCTTACTTCGCGTCCTCGTCGACGGCCACCACCTTCTCGATCCCGGCGGCCTTGACGTACATGTAGTAGAGGAGCGGGATCACCACCAGCGTCAGCGCCGTGGAGACCACCACCCCTGAGATCAACGCGACCGCGAGCCCCTGGAAGATCGGGTCGAACAGGATCACGAACCCGCCCACGACCAGCGCCGCGGCGGTGAGCGCGATCGGCCGGAAGCGGACGGCCCCGGCCTTGATCACCGCGTTCTCGAGGCTCTCTCCCGCCTGCAGCTCGAGGTAG
>JAJXUY010000281.1 GCA_021782525.1 Acidobacteriota bacterium
CGACGCCGCCGCGATGGCGGCCGAGGCCGCCGAGCGCGGCGCGCACGACGCGCCCCGCGCCTATCTGGTGCCGCCGGACGGCGATCCCGGCCGGCGGGCGCACCTGGTGCGGCTGTTGCTCGAGGCGGGCGTCGAGGGGGCGGTCGCCACCGGGCCGGTCGTCGCCGACGGCGTCACCTACCCGGCGGGGACGGTCGTGTTCCCGGCGGCGCAGCCGTTGCGGCAGTACCTGCTCGAGGTCATGGAGCGGCAGCACTACCCCGAGGTCGAGCCGGCCCCGAACGCGGAGATCCTGCTGCCGTACGACATCACCGCGTGGACTATGCCGCTCGAGCTCGGCGTGCGCGCGGTGCGGGCGGACGGTGCTGCCGTCGGCGAGACGGCGCCGATCGGGCCGGATTGGACGCCGGCGCCGGCCCCCCCGAGCGGCTCCGGGGAGGTGCTCGTGGTCCCGGCGGGCCAGCTCGGAGGGTTCCTCCTGGCCAACCGGGCGCTCTCGCGCGGGGCGCGCGTGTCCCGACTCGCGCCGGCATCCTCCGGCGGCGGCGCCCAGCTGCCGGCGGGCTCGTTCGTCGTCGAGGGGTTGTCAGCCGAGGCGCGCGACGATCTCCTCCACGACGCCGGGGTCGGCGGCGTGCTGGTGGCCTCGCGGCCCGCGGACGCGGTGCCGCTGCGGCGGGTCCGCGTCGGTGTCTACCATCCCAACTTCGGTCTGGAGGACGCCGGTTGGCTGCGTTTCGTCCTCGAGCGGGCCGGGTTCGACGTCGAGGTCATCGACAGCCGGGCGGTCTCCTCGGGCGAGTTCGCGAAGCGCGTCGAGGTGCTCGTGCTGCCGCCGCTCGACGGCAAGGTCCTGGTCGAGGGCCCGTCGCGCCGCGGTCCCGTGCCGGCGCCGCCCGCGTACCGCGGCGGGATCGGCAAGGACGGCGTCGAGGCGGTGCGGCGGTTCTTCTCGGGCGGCGGCACGGTCCTCGCGTTCGGTCCGTCGGCCGGCTGGCTCGCCGAGACGCTCGACCTGCCGGTGACCGACGCCCTGAAGGGGGTCAAGCGCGAGGCGTTCCACGACCCCGGGGCGCTGCTGACCGTCGCCGTTGATCCGGCCTCGCCGCTCGCCGCCGGCCTGCCGGCTCGAATCGCGGCGATGGTGGAGTGGGGGGTCGCGTTCCAGACCCGGCCGGTGAGCGGTGAGCAGACCCGTACCGTGGCGGCGCGTTTCCCCGACGAGCCGCTCGTGCTCTCCGGCTGGGTCCGGGGCGAGGAACTGCTCCGGCGCCAGGTGGCCGTGGTCGAGGTGGCGCGGGGCGCGGGCCGCGCCGTGCTCTACTCGTTCGCGCCGTACTTCCGCGGCCAGACCGAGGCCGCGTTTCCGTTGCTGTTCAACGCGGTGGTCGAGCGGATGGGCCGGCCGGCCGCCGCGGCCGGCCGGCGGGGCGAGCGGTCGTAGCGTGTTGGCCGCCGTCCGGCGGCCGGGAGGCGGACATGGATCCTATGCGAATCGTCGAAGCCCAGGCGGAGCAAACGCCGTCGAAGATCGTGATGCTGGTGATGGACGGGCTCGGCGACCTGCCCCGGTACGGCGACGGCCTCACCCCGCTGGCGGCGGCCAACAAGCCGAACCTCGACCGGCTGGCGCGCGACGGCTGCTGCGGCCGCTTCGACCCGGTGGGGCCGGGGATCACTCCCGGCTCCGGCCCCGGCCACCTCGGCCTGTTCGGCTACGATCCGACCGAGTTCGAGATCGGGCGCGGCGTGCTCTCGGCCGTCGGGATCGACTTCGCCCTGCAGCCGGGGGACGTCGCCGCGCGCTTCAACTTCTGCACCGTGGACGGCGAGGGCCGCGTCACCGACCGCCGGGCGGGGAGGATCTCCACCGCGGAGAACCGGCGCCTGGTGGCGCGCCTGCGTACGATCCCGGTGCCAAGAGGCGTCAAGCTGTTCGTCGAGACCGAGGCGGAGCACCGTGGCGCGCTCGTCGTACGCGGCAAGGGGCTCGGCCACCGTCTCGCCGACACCGACCCGCAACGCACCGGCGTGCCGCCGCTGCCGGTGAAGGCGCTCGACGCCAAGGCGAAGCCGACCGCCGCGATCGTCGCCGCCTTCGTGGAAGCCGCCGGCGCGGCCCTCGGCGGCGAGGCGCGGGCCAACGGCATCCTCTTGCGCGGGTTCGACTCGCTGCCGCACATCCCCTCGTTGACCGAGCGTTTCCGCCTGCGGCCGGTGTGCGTCGCCACCTACCCGATGTACCGCGGGCTGGCGCGCCTGGTGGGGATGGATATGCCGCCGGCGCCCCCGGCGCTCGGCGAGTTCCCGGCCGCGGTGCGCGCGGCGCGGGACGGCCACGACTTCCTCTTCGTGCACGTCAAGTACACCGACAAGGCGGGGGAGGACGGCGACTTCGACCGCAAGTGCGCGGTGGTGGAGCAGGTGGACGCGATGCTGCCGGAGATCCTCGGCGACGGTTTCGACGTGGTCGTCGTGAGCGCCGACCACTCGACGCCGGTGGCGCTCAAGGCGCACTCGTGGCACCCGGTGCCGGCGCTCGTCTGGGCGCCGGGACGCGTGTTCCGCGACGGCGTGACCGCGTTCACGGAGAGCGCCTGCACCGCCGGCGGGTTCGGCCGGATGCCGCTCCGCTTCCTCCTCGCCGAGGCGCTCGCGGCCGCGGGCAAGGTCGCGAAGTTCGGCGCGTGAGGAGAGACGGCGAAGAAGGGACGAGGGCGGAAGGAAGGCGGTAGAGGGCAAAGGGCAAAGGGAAGACGAGGCCGGCATCGGTCGTGTCTTTGTTTTCCCTTTGCCCTCTTCCTTTTGCCCTCTTCCCTTGTCCCGCAACTCTTCACTTCTGCCCGACGAGTGGCTCGGCGTGGATGACGACCCGGCCGACGCTCGGGAGGCGCTCGCGCAGCTTCCGCTCGATCCGCTCGGTGAGGTCGTGCGCGGCCGCGATCGCGGTGTCGGGGTCGAGCGCGCAGTGGAACGAGACGACGAGCTCGCCCTCGTCGTCGCGGTGCACGGTGACGTTGTGCGGCCGGCAGCGCAGCGTCCCGTCGGCGGCGAACTCGTGCAGCGCGGCCAGCACCTGCCCCTCTTCCTCGGCGGGCGCGGGCCCGGCGATGGCGGTCGAGCGGCGCGGCTCGATGTGGGTCACGACCTGACCGAGTTCGGGAAGCACAGCGCGCAGCGCCTGCTCGAACGCGGTCGCCTGCGCGTGCGCGGCCGCGAGCGACAGCGCGGGGTCGACCTCGAGGTGGAGCTCGAGCGAACGGGCGCCGAGCACGTCGTGGACGTGGATCGCATGCACCGCGACGCCGAGCCGTTGGGCGATCTCGTGCGCCACCCGTGTCGTGTCGGCGTCCTCCTCCGCGGCGTCGCCGTCGGCCGGCTCGACGTGGACGACGACGTCGGCCCCGGGCAGGAGGCCGCGGGCCGCCACCTCGGCGGCGGTGGCGATCGCGTGCGCCCGCTTCAGGCCGGTGCCGGCTGCCACGGCGAGGGTGACGTCGGCGAACGTCTCGGGCCCGCTCCGGCGCACGCGCAGGCGGCTGACCCGGAGGACGCCGGGGACCTGGACCGCGCGCAGGAGCCCCTCCTGCAGCTCGGGTGAGGTCTCGTCCAGCAGCGCCGCGATCGTTCGGCGGCCGAGTTGCGCCGAGACCCAGACGACGATCACGGCGACGCCGAGCGCCGCCACGGCGTCGGCCTTGACCAGCCA
>JAJXUY010000282.1 GCA_021782525.1 Acidobacteriota bacterium
CGCCACGCCGCCCCGGCGTGGTCGAGGTGGATGTGGGTCAGGAGGACGTGCCTGACGTCCGCCGGCTCCACGCCGGCGCGGCGCAGGGCGGCCGCGAGGGCCGCGAACGTGGAGGCGGGCCCCGACTCGACGAGGACCGGCCCCGCGCTCGTGCGGACGAGGAACGCGGCGATGACTCCGGGCTCTCCCTGGAAGTCGAGGTCGAGGGTCTGGACGGGGTAGGCGCTCGGATCCATGGTGGTCCCTTTCCTCTCATGACGACAAGAGGCGCCGGCCGAGGATTCCCGATCGGCACCCCGGCGCCGCCGGGACGGCTCTATCGCAACGAGGATGCTACCGCCGCGGCCACGGTCACGCCAGGAGGGCGCCGCTGGGCAGCCCGCCACGGCCGGTTGACGATTTCAGCCTCACCGCATGCCAGCGGTCCTCAACGCCGCGCGGTGTGACTCGTGCCGGTCGTCGCGGCGGGTGACACCCCATCCTCACAGGAAGGTGAGATGGTGAGTTCTGGGCCGAGCCGCCGTGTCGGCGAGTCTCGCCCAGCCCGCCCCGCGGGGAGGCAGCGGCCTCAATCGCAGTCGCAGTAGTAGAACTCCTGCCAGGTGTTGAGGCGCCGCTCGAGGCGGAAAAGCTTCTGGCGAAGCCATGTGCGTTCGACTTCGCCGAGGTCCAGGTCGCCGTCGAGGACGAGCCGGTAATAGACGATCGCCATGCAGCGCGCCTCCTCGGCCCCTGGCTTGTACAGATCGGGCGCCACGGCGGCGTTCTCCTCCCGACCCCAAACCACCCACCGCCCCTCGTACGCCGTCGCAATATCGAACGCGATCTCGCTCCGGAGGTACGAATCGGGGTGGGCGCGCAGGAACGCTTCGCCCCGCGCGATGACGTCGTCCGCCGGCGAGTGCCCGGGCCCGCCCTCGCACACGCTCCCCACCTCCCATCCGCGCCGGCTCATGACCCGGAACGCGAGCTGACCCCAACGCGCGTCCTGGCGCTCGAGGGCCAACCTCTGCAGGAGGTCCCTGTGCAGCTCCCACTCTTCGCGGCATCGGCTGTACTGGTACTCAAAACCGACCGCCGCCAGTGCATCCCGGTTCGCGGGGCCCGTCCCCAGACGGCACGCCAGGCCCCATGCCGTGGCGAGCTGGTCCGCCCAGAACGCGAGGGCTGGGGTCTTTATCGGGTCCGCGGCGCGCGAAAGCGCGGCGACCGCCTCGTCGAGCGGCCCGCCAAGCTGTTGCTGGTCCAGCCGCTCGATCCCGAGACGGCCCTCGCCGCACTTGGTCAGCCGCGCCTCGCGGCAGGCCTCGTAGGCGTCAACGGGGTAGAGCCGCTCGCGGTAGAACACCTGCTCGCCGAGGCGCCAGTCCTTGGACCCGAAATCCGGGCCGTAGCGGTCCAGCCCCACCTCCGCGTCCCAGGCCCGCTCGACCTCCGTGAGAGGGCCGCGCCGCCAGGCGACACCGAGCCGCGCCTGCGGCCCGCCATCGGGCAGCACCTCCCAGTACCGGACGACGAGGTCTGCGCCTGGTCGCCAGACGCGCACCGAAGGCCAAGCCTTCAAAGCTTGCGGAGGGAACGCCTCGACATAGTCCAGGACCGAGCTCAGGTCCGGGTCTTTCGTCATCGTGGGACTGTCGAAGCCGCCCGCGTCGGTTCCGCTCGCCCCCCGCGCCTGCGCCGCGATCAGCGCGTCGACCGCCATCCCCAGGGAGGCGGCGGCCGCATCGGGCTCGCTCGGATCGCCGCCCGCGTCGAGCCACGGTGAGGTGATGTGCACCTGCTGGAGCGTCGCCACCTCCCCGGCGGCATCCGGGAAGAACTCGTAGCGCCCCGTCGCCCCCGCCAGCCGCACCGTGCAGGTGAAGCACGGGAGGGCCGCCGGCGGGTCGGAGATCTTACCCCCTTCGAACACGCCGCACGCGGCACCGGGGGTCGCCCGAAACTCGTCATACGTCGCCGGCGCCGCACCGCGTTCCAGGAGCCCCTGGACGTCGCAGAGGATGGTGTCAGCGAGCCGGCCGTCGAGCCGCTCTCCGACGATCGGGGTCGGCGTCGGCGTGGCCGTCGGTGTCGGCTCCGGCGGCTGGGCCGAGAGTCCCACACCGCCAAATCCTGGAACGGGCGAGCGCGGCGCGGGCGGGGGTGACCACCCCGGTCGCGCGAAACCCGCCATCGGAATCGCGCTCACCCTCGCCGGCTCGTGACGCCGGCAGGCCCCCGTGCATGCGATGGCCAGTAGACCCGTCGCGACGACCGTGAACCTGCGCCCCTGCGCCCACACGGCGCGCCTCCCTTTCGTTACCCCATTGTATTAGGTCGGTCTCCCCGCGTGACGCGTGACGCGGAAATCGCCAGTCGAATCGGACGGGCTCGAGGGTCAAGGACGAAGGGAAATCGGCCGGCCCTGACAGGGCGGTGCAGCGCGCCGCAGCGGCGGGCTCACGCAAGGTCGGCGGCGAGCTCGCGGCGCGTCTCCTCGGAGAGGACGGCCTGGGCGCGCAGTCTGGGGTGGTCGGTCACGACCCGCAGGACGGTGCCCTCACCGGCGACCAGGCGGTCATGCTCCGGGGAGGGCTGCCACTTGACGTGCGGCACCGAAGAGGTGCGCGCCGGTGAAACCTGCGCGCGGTCGCAGCACGCCGCGACCGGCGGCGCTGCCTCAGCAGGGGTTGCACTCCCGCCGCGCGTTCTTGACCTCCTTGAACGAGTAGATGAACGCGGGCAGCGCCACGGCGACCATGAACACCCAGATCAGCGACTCACCCGGGTTCACGGGCAGTCGGCGGTCGACCCCGGTGAGGCCGAGGAGGCCGACGAGGATGAACAGCACGCCGCCGAACAGGAGCGTGCGGCCACCGGTCTGCGAGCCGATGCGGCGGACTTCGTCCTCGCGCAGCGCGCGCGTCCAGCGCAGCGAGGCGCCGAACAGGGCGCCCACCGCCGCGAGCGTGATCATCGTGCCGAGGCCGAAGAGGAGGCCGGGCAGGAACCCCAGCCAGGCGCTAGGCATCGCCGGCGCTGCGACCGTGTTGACGAAGATCGCGAACGCCCCGAAGCCGAACCCGGCGATGAACCCGTGAATCAGCGTCCAGCGCACTGGGGGCGCCTGCGCGGCCGCGGGCGCGGTGTGGTGGCGTCCGAGCACGCCGCTGGTGGGCTCCATCCCCTCGCCGCTCTCGTGGTGGTGCCCGAACAGGTGCAGGTGCAGGTAGCGGTTGCGCCGCAGCACCGCGGCGCCGGCGACGGTCATCACGACGCCAGCCACGACGTAGACCGCGTTGGTGACCACCGCCAGGCGCAGGAACGGCGCCAGCGCCAGGTAGGCGAGCTCGGCGATGATCATGCGCTGCAGCGTGAACGCGGCCGAGAAGTAGAGCCCGGCCCGCATCCCCTCGCGGCCGGAGCCGCCGCCGATGGCGTAGCTGAACGTGATCGGCCAGGTGTGCTCGTCGGGGAGGATCCCGTGCAGCAGCCCGAAGAGGAACGAGTAGGTCAGGGCGGCGATCGGGCTCATCGGCGCGCCCCCGGCTCAGAGCACCGCACCGGCTCGCCTGCCGGCCGCGCCGCGCGGCTGCAGTCCGGCCGGCCTCACGGCGCCGCCGAGGCCGGCACCATGGCGACGGTGGTGGGGTCGCCGGTCGCGTTGTCGATCACCGACGCCGAGGCGATCACCCCAGACCCCGACGTCACCGTCACCTCGGCG
>JAJXUY010000283.1 GCA_021782525.1 Acidobacteriota bacterium
GAGCTCGGTGCGCTGCGCGACGCCTCCGGCGTGCTGCTGGCGTACGATCGCGAGAGCGCGCGCGATGCACGTTACGACGTCGACCGGCTCCAGCTCGGCGGCGTCGACAGCTCGCTGCTGCCCGCGAGCGAGCTCGCGAACCGCGTCGCGGTCCCCGCGTTGCCGGCCGGCACCCGCATCGGCGACGAGCACGAGGGCGAGCGGGCGACGGTGATGCTCCGCGGGGTGCCGCTGTTCTTCGAGCGCCACCGCGTCTGGGGCGCGGGGCAGGCGCGCGGCGGCTGGTTGCGCCTGGTCGGGGTCGAATGGGCGCTCACGAGCGGTCCGTTGCCTCTGGTCAAGCTGCCCGGGTTCGACCTCACCGTGGGCGCGGCGCGGGTGCTCGACCCGCCGCTGGCCGACCGCACCGAGGCGTGGCTGGCGCTGGCCTGGAGGCCGTGAGCGCCGGGAGTCGAAGGTGCTGAGCGGGGCGTCGGGAGTCGGGCGTGTGGTATCGTCGGGCCGGGTCGCACGACGATGACGAAGCGCAAGAGCGAGACGAGGATCTACAAGGTCATCTTCACCAACCAGGGGCAGGTGTTCGAGATCTACGCCGCCTCGGTGGCGCAGGGCGAGATGTTCGGTTTCATCGAGGTGGAGCAGCTCCTGTTCGGCGAGCGCTCGCAGCTGATCGTCGACTCCTCCGAGGAGCGGCTCAAGACGGAGTTCGCCGGCGTCAGGCGCGTGTTCATCCCGATGCACGCCGTGGTTCGCATCGACGAGGTGGAAAAGTGCGGCGCGGCGCGGATCTCGCCCTCCGACGGCACCTCGAGCGTGGTCAAGGCGTTCCCTCTTCCCGCCGCCCCCGCGGGGAAGGGGCCGGGCCAGCGCTGACCGCGGCCATACCCCTCCCCTCCAGCGCTCTCACCGGTTGGTCGGGGCGCCGCCGATCCGAGTCGCCGAGGGTATGAGGCAAAGGGAGTAAGATCGCCGCATCATGCGAGAGTCCCACAAGGTCAAGGGGGTCGGCTGCAACCGGTCACGCGGAGGGGCGATGGTGGCCGTCGTCGCGCTCGTCGCGGTGCTGTCGTTGCTGGCCGCCGGTTACATTGCGTTCGCTCTGCACTGGAGCTACTCGGAGGGCGACCGCGCGGGGATCGTGCAGAAGTTCTCCCGCAAGGGGTGGGTGTTCAAGACGTGGGAGGGCGAGTTGGCGATGTCGATCGTCCCCGGCGTCACCCCGACGATCTGGAACTTCAGCGTGCGCGACCCCGAGGTCGCGGACGAGATCAAAGCGTCGCTGGGCAAGCGCGTCGCGCTGCACTACACCGAGCACCGGGGAGTGCCCACGAGCGCTTTCGCCGAGACGCGGTACTTCGTCGACCGCGTTCGGGTCGTCGAATAGACCCCGGCCACAGTCCACCTGTGCGGCCCGGGAAGCGCCGGCGCTGCGCGCGTGTTGCCGGAACACGGGAGGGCGCGACGATGGCGACGAGCGTACTCGAGGCCGGATGCGAGGCACCTGCGTTCACACTGCCTGATCAGGACGGTCGCGCGGTGTCGCTTCCCGGCTTCGCGGGCCGGTGGGTCGTGCTGTATTTCTATCCGAAGGACGACACCCCGGGGTGCACCACGGAGGCGTGCGAGTTCACCGACGGGATCGCGGCGTTCGACGGCCTCGACGCGGTGGTGCTCGGGTGCAGTCCCGACCCGCCCGCGAGCCACCGGGCGTTCATCGCCAAGCACGGCCTCAGGCTCACGTTGCTCTCCGACCCGGACCACGCCGTGATGCAGCGCTACGGCGCCTGGGGCGAGAAGACGAGTTACGGCCACGCGTCGGTCGGGGTGATCCGCTCGACCGTCTTGATCGACCCGCGCGGGACCGTGGCGTACCGCTGGCCGAACGTCAAGGCCGCGGGGCACGCCGACGCGGTGCGGGCGAAGCTGGCGGAGCTGCGGGCAGGCTAGCGGCGGGCCCCGCGGCGTCAGCCGCGGCGCCGCAGCGCGTGGTCGGCGAGCCAGGCCGCCGCCGACACGGCGAGCGCGGGGAAGATCGGCTCGACGCCGAGCGGGTAGCGCCCTCCGGAGCGGGCGAGGATCCAACCCGTCGCCACGGCGGCCGTCGCGGCCATCGCCGCCGTGGCCCAGGTGCGACGGAACCTGGCGCGCTCCGGCGCGTGTGAGAGCGCCAGCGGGAGGAGCAGCGCCGAGGTCACGATGCTGCCGACGTCGTGCCAGATGGCGATCACGCTACGCAGCGCAAGCGCAAGCGCGGCGGCGGCGCCGCCCGCCAGCACCAGGCCCGCCACCGTCCAGCGCCGCTCGTCCACGCGCGCCGCCAGCTCCGGCGCGACGTCGTGGCCGATCGTCGCCGCCGCCAGGAACAGGTAGGAGTGGACCGTGGACATGACGGTTGCGAACAGCCCGACGGCGAACAGCGCGTTGGCGAGTGGGGGCAGGACCAGCCGTCCCAGCTCCGGGTAGGAGAGCACCGGGTCGGCGAGGTGGGGCAGCAGCGCCCGGGCGGCGAGGCCGGTGAACGTCGTGAGGAAGTCGAACAGCACCCAGAACGCGACCGAGATCAGCACGCCGCGGCGGGCGACGGCCGGCGTCTCGGCGGCGTAGCAGCGCTGGTAGAACGTCGGCTCGACCAGCGTCTGCATCGCGATGAAATACCAGACCAGCACCGCCTGCGCCCCGAGGCCGCCGTCCCAGCTGCGGCTGGAGGGCGGGAGTGCGGCCCACACGCCGGAGAACCCGCCGGCCGCGTGCAGGGCCACTGGCAGCACGATGATGAAGGCCAGGTACATGAGCACGAACTGGAGCACGTTGGTGCTCACCACCGAGCGGAAGCCGCCCGAGGCGACGTAGACGATGGTGAACGCGGTGCCGCCGACCACGCCCCAGGCGAGCGGCATGCCGAGGTAGATGCCGAGCAGGTCACCGAGCATCAGCACGTACGCCGCGGGGATCGCGAGCAGGAGCACCAGCAACGCCCCCGCACGTCCGGCGGCGGGGCCATAGGCGGCGACGAGCTGGTCCGGGATCGAGAGCGCGGCGCTGGCACGCGCCGGGCGCGCCAGCCAGAACGCAAAGAGAAGCGCGGCCACGTAGTACGGCACGCCCATCGCGAGCCAGTTGGAGATCCCGTAGCGGTACGAGTATTCGCCGACCCCGAGCACGCCGCCGTACCAGGTCGCGACCAGCGTCGCGACGAACGGTGCCGTCGTGAGGCGCCGGCCGGCGAGGAGGTACTCGAGCTTCCCGGCCGCGCGCGCGCGCCGGCCGATCACGAGCAACGCCACGGCGTAGACCGCCAGCGCTCCGACGACCGGGAGGTCCATGGCCGGGGAGTATAGGCGGGCACCGCCCCGGCCGCGGTCCGCCGCCCCCGGGCCGTGATACGGGCCGTGCCAGCTCGCGGTCCGGCCTGGTCGGCACACCCCGGCCGCATAGCCCCGCTTGCGGTTGTTCCGTGCAGACACAGGCTGGTCGCGAAAGTCCGACAAAGTTGAGAAGTTGTCTCTACTTTCGGGACTTGTCAACGCTCCGGTCTCTTTGTAGACTCTCGGGTGACAAACGGAGGAGGGTGCCGGATGCGGAAGCGGTGGCGATTCCCGTGGAGGTAAACGGCGGTTTCCCTGCTGGCGGTCGTGGGCCCGGTCGCATCGAGGCGGCCGAGACGCGTCCCGGCGTGGTCGCCCGGATCCCGGGCACGGCCTC
>JAJXUY010000284.1 GCA_021782525.1 Acidobacteriota bacterium
TCGGCCAGGAGCGTGGACGAGGCGCTCGTGAAGGTCAAGGCGGCGCCGCCCGACTGTATCTCCCTCGACATGGTCATGCCGGGCAAGTCTGGCATCGTGCTCTTCCACGAGCTGCACAAGAACCCGGCGTGGGCCAGAATCCCGGTCCTGTTCGTGACCGGTCACGCCAAGGACGAACGGGTCAAGGGCGACCTCGACGCGGCCGCGACGCTCGCCCAGAGCACGCTCTCCGGGCCCGCCACCTACCTCGAGAAGCCGGTGACGGCCGAGAAGTTCGTCCAGGCCGTCGCCGCCGCCGTCGGCGTCGAGCTCCCCGAGTCGGGCGAGGGCGGGTCGGCGCAGGACGTGCGCGGCGAGCTGGAACGCCTGATCCGCACGGCCGACCCGGAGGCGCTGGCGCAGGCGCTGCGCGTCCTCAAGTCCGGCTCCTGACGGCGGCCGCCGCGCCCGCGACGGCCCCTGCCGGCCGCGCCGGCGCCGTCAGCGTGGCGCCGCGGCGGGCGCGGCCTCGCCCACGAGCCGCCGCACCTCGGCGAGCAGCTGCTCGGGCTCGACGGGCTTTTCCAGGTACCCCTCGGGGGGAGTCACCTGGGCGCGCGTCGAGATGAACTGCTGGAAGTCGTGCGTCACCCCGGTCACGATGACGACCGGGATCGTCCTGAGCGCCTCGTCCTCCTTGAGCCGGCGGTACGTCTTCACCCCGGTCATCTCGGGCATCGTGATGTCGAGCGTGATGAGGTCCGGCCGCCGCCGCGCGAGCTGCGCCATCGCCGCTTCGCCGTCGCCGGCCTCCATCGTGTCGTAGCCCGCGTCCCGCAGGACGGCGCTGAGGTAGGTCACCACGTCCGGCTCGTCGTCCACCACCAGGATCGTCTTGCTCATGCGAACCCCTCCCTCAGTGCCACTCCCAATCGATGAAGCCGGGCTTGGCGTCCACCATGCAGTTGACGATCAGTTCGACCAGCCCGCCGTACAGGATCCGGTTCTTGTTCCACAGGTCGTAGTAGGCGAGCATGTCGCGGAACTGGCCCTTGCAGTTGCTGCACGGCGCGCAGATGTACTTGTTGATCGACGGGTCGATGCAGTCGGAGAACGCGTTGAGCACCTGCTCCAGCTTCTTCCGCCCGGAGACGTGGAAGCGCCAGTCCTGGAAGTTGTTCCCGCTCATGATCGCGAAGCCCGAACCGCCGCCGCAGCAGTAGTTGTCCACCCCGTGCGGCTCCATCTCGCGGAACTGCGGGCAGATCTTGCGCACGATCTCGCGCTGCGGCTCGACGACCCCCATGAGCCGGACCAGGTTGCAGGGGTCGTGCAGCGTGACCGGGAAGTCGTTACGGCTCGGGTCGAGCTTGAGGCGGTCGTTGATGACGATGTCGCGCAGGAGCGTCATCGAGCTCTCGCGCGGGATGTTGAGGTCGCCGGTGAGGACGCGGTCGGCGATCACCGAGAGCGCCTTGTGCGCGTGGCCGCACTCGCCGAGCACGATCTTCTTCACGCCGAGCTTCTTCGCCGCCTGGGCGTGCTTGATCGCCACCCTGGCGAACTGGGCGTCGTCGTACCACAGGCCGTAGTTGATCGAGTCGTAGCCGGCCAGCTCCGAGGAGAGCGTCCACTTGATCCCGGCGGCGGAGAGGATCAGGGCGAAGGCGCCGGGGTTCTCGGGCCAGGCGAGGATCTCGCCGGCGTTGTGGATGAGGAGGACGTCCGCGCCCTCCACGTCCCACGGGGTCTCGACCTTGATCCCGGTGCGATCCATCATGTCCTCGTCGATGAACTCGATGTTGTCCTTGACGACGAGGGAGCTCATCCCGGTCGAGGACCCGACCTTGAGCTGGAGGACGGAGCCGTTGTCGTGGCACTCCTTGGCGTTGATCCCCAGCTCCTGGCTGAACAGCTTGCGCAGCTCGTGCGCGACGAGGCCGTTGTCGGCGCCGATCGGGCAGGTCTGGGCGCAGCGCCGGCACAGGTTGCAGCGGTAGGCGAGCTCGGCCAGGCGCGCGATCAGCGGCCAGTTGATCTCGATGTCGCCGTGCTGCCAGGCCGAGAGCGCGCCGCCGTGCTTGACGCTCTTGAAGTAGAGCCGGCGCACGATCTCGGAGCGGAACGTCGGGCGGTAGAGCTCGTTGCCCCCGCTCGCCTCGAAGATGTGGCAGGCGTCCGAGCAGGTCTGGCACTTGGCGCAGTGCTCCATCGAGAGCACGAGCGGCTGCAGGAACGTCCAGTTGTTCTCGCGGGTGAACAGCTTGTCGAGGCCCGCGAGAAACTTGCGCACGAGCTCGTTCTCCTCCTCGGGGCTCTTGGGCTGGGGGATGTTGATCGCGCAGGTGTCGTCGAGCCCGCACTCCACCGAGCCGACGACCTTCTGCGAAAGCGCCGCCCAGGCGTGGTCCTTGTCGGGCGAGTCGAGCGGCACCGGGAGCGGCATCAGGTCCTCGTTCTCGAGGTGCGCGAGCGGCTCCCGGTCGCGCCGGGACATGTCGGTGAGCTGGATCCGGTCGGTCATTTCTTCGCCCCTTCCCAGGGGTTGGTGGTGGCGATGTCGGCCCAGGTCCGCTTGCCGTCGGCGCCCACGTGCGCGGCGGACCACGTCGGCCGGTAGGTCAGGTACTCGGTGAGCTTCGCCTCGATGGCGCTGCCCCGCAGGTTGACCTGGTCGTTCCAGCGCACGGAGTGGTAGGTGAAGTACTTGCCGACGAAGTGCGCCATGTGGGTCAGCGGGATGTACGCCGCCAGCAGCGCACAGAGCACGACGCCGGTTGCGAACAGAGCGGGCATCCGCAGCGCCGTGTCGAACGTCAGCAGCCCGCGAACGACCGCGACGACGCCCGGGTCCTGCGGAGAACGCAGCGCGAACCCTGCGGCGAGGACGCCGAGCGCCACGACGAAGAAGAGCAGGTTGAAGATGTCGCCGGGGGTGGTGTAGGTCTTCAGCTCCGGATCGGTGAGCCGCCGGTGCAGGAGCGCGACGGCGCCGGCGACCGCCAGCGCGGCGCCCACCACGCCGGTCACCGTGTACAGTGCGCGCAGGAGAGCGCCGGCCGCGCCGGCGAGCGCCGCGGGGGCGGCGAGGCCGGCGAGCGCCGCCGCCAGCACGAGCCCGCACGTGCCCGCCAGCATGTAGAGCCCGAAGTGGAACGGGAACGAGCGGTACCACAGCTTGCGGTTGTGCTCGCGCAGGGCGTTGAGGAAGAGCATCTCGGGGACCATGACTCGCAGCTCGCCGGCGAGGTTGAAGCGGCGCTTGTGGGTCCACCAGTCCTTGTCCTCGAAGTAGGAGCCGCCGTGCTTGACCTTCTCGGGGTCCTCGTGGGGCACCGGGTAGAGCTCCCAGCGCAGGTGGATCGGGGCCCGCGCATACATCCATGCCCGCACGGCGGTCGCGACGACGAAGACGATGGCGCCTGCGCAAAGCGCCGCGTACACCATGACGCTCATCCTGCCACCTCCCCTGGCCGATTTCGGTTGCGATTGCGGCTCACTCCATTCGACATGCGAGTCCTTTCACAACCTGGGTAAGCATAGCGCGTTTGCGGGCGGCCGGCGAGAGACCGTGGATCGTGCGTCGTGGGTCGAGCGGGGCGGTGGAGAGTCGACGAAGGAGGTACGAGGGAAAGGGCAAGGGGAAAAGGGCAGAGGGAATGCAGAGGCACGGCAGAAGCAGGCCTCGTCTTCCCTTTGCCCTTTTCCCTCTCTCTT
>JAJXUY010000285.1 GCA_021782525.1 Acidobacteriota bacterium
GCCGGCGTCGTCGGCGACGACGAGGCCGGCGCTGCGCTGCTCGCCGCCCTGGCCGCCGCAGGCGTCGACACCGGCGGGATCGTCACGCTCCAAGGCTTTCGCACCGTGACCAAGGTGCGTATCCTGGCCGGCGGCGCGGTGTCGCTCAAGCACCAGGTGGCGCGCTACGACGTCGAGGACCGCCTCCCCGATCACGACGGCTGGCACGCGGCGTTGCTCGCGCGTCTGGCGGAGATCGGCGCGGGCGCCGACGCCGCCGCGATCTCGGATTACGGCTACGGCGTCGTCACCGCCGCCGGCGTGGCGCGCCTGCGCGCGGCGCTGCCGTCCGGTGTGCTCGCGGTCGCCGACTCGCGCTTCGGCCTGGCGGCGCTGGGCGAGGTGGACGGCGCGACCCCCAACCTCGAGGAGCTGGCCGAGGCCGGCGGCGCGACACCGGAGAGCGACGCCGAGGTCGCGGCCGCCGCCGAGGCGTTGCGGTGCCGGCTCGGGGCGCGCTTCGTCGTCGCCACGCGCGGCAGCGAGGGGCTGACGCTCGTCGAGTCGGGCGAGCCGGCGCTGCACCTGCCGGTGTTCGGCACCGACCAGGTCGCCGACGTCACCGGTGCCGGCGACACCGTGCTCGCGACGCTCACCCTGGCGCTGGCGGCCGGCGCGCGGCCGCGCGCGGCGGCGGTGCTTGCGAACCTGGCCGGCGGCGTCGTCGTCACCAAGCTCGGCACCGCCACCGTCTCGCGCGACGAGTTGCACCGCGCCATCGACCTGGCGCCGTTCGTCCATGACTGAAGGACAAAGCCGGGGTCCGGGGTCCGGGGTCCGAGGTCCGGACCGATCACGACGAGGTGGCGCATGAGGGAGGCACCGGGCGCAAAGCGGATCACGTTGGCCGAGGCCAAGGTGCTTGCGCAAGGGATGCGGACCGCCGGCAAGCGCGTGGTGGTGGCCAACGGCGCGTTCGACATGCTGCACGTCGGCCACGTGCGCTACCTCGCGGCCGCGCGCGCGGCCGGCGACGTCCTCTTCGTCGCGGTCAACTCCGACGCCTCGGTGCGCGCGAGCAAGGGCCCACGGCGGCCGGTCGTCCCCGAGGCGGAGCGCACCGAGCTACTCTCACACCTCGACTGCGTCGACTGGATTCTGCTCTTCGACGAGCCGACCGTCGCCGAGGTGCTGCGGGCGCTCAAGCCGCACGTCCACGCCAAGGGCACCGACTACACCGTCGCGAGCGTCCCGGAGCGCGCGGTCGTCGCGGAGTGGGGGGGCGAGACGGTGATCTGCGGCGACCCCAAGGAGCACGCGACCACCGACCTGGTCGCCGAGATCCTGAAGCGCTTCCGCTAGGGGCGCCGCCGGCGCCGGGCCTCTGGCTGCGTTGCGCTCGCCCCGCTCGCATCCTCACGTACCCTCCGGGTACGCTCCGGTGCGGCGGGGTTCGCGCGCCTTGCCATAGGCCCACCGGCGGCGGCGCGGCTACACGCCCCGAGTTGCGAGGCCCTGCCTTCGGCTTGATGTTCATCTTCGAGGGAGGCGCTCGGGGCCGCGCGGCCTGCGGCCGGCGCGGCCGGTCCTCATCCGCTTCAGTTCCTGCCAACGCGGCGCCTGCAAGCGCTTGTTAGCTGGTCTTGACACGTACAGACAACGTGCATATCATGAACTCGTGTGTTTCGAGTGGGACCCGAAGAAGGCCGACGCCAACCTCCGGAAGCACGGAGTGGACTTCGCTGATGCCGCTCTGGCCCTCGAGGACGAGCACGCGATGACCATCGGTGACGTGGCGAGTGCTGCGGAGGAGCGTTTCATAACCCTAGGCGTGGACCCACTCGGCAGGGTCCTTGTTGTCGTGTACACCTGGCGTTCCGAGAAGATCCGCCTGATCTCGGCCCGCAAGGCAACCCGCCGCGAAGCGCGGCAATATGGGGAGTGGCGATGAAGAGCGAATACGACTTTGCTGGTGGCAAGCGGGGACCCGTGGTCAAGCCGGCTCCGGGCAAGACTCGAATCACGATCCGCATCGACAACGACGTGCTGGCCTGGTTCCGGGACGAGGTCCATCGTCGGGGCGGCGGCAACTACCAAAGCCTTATCAACGACGCCCTTCGCGAGCACATAAGCGCCAACCGCGAAGCCCTGGAGCTCAAGCTCCGTCGCATTATTCGTGAGGAACTCAAAAGGGCCAGCTAACGCCGCGCTTCACCGGCGCCCTGAAGCGAAGCGTAAGGGCGTCCGCTGCAAGCGCTTGTTAGGCGGCACCGTGATTGAGCACCAGTATTTGCCCATAGCGCCGCGGTTCGCGAACTGCTGGGGCGTAACTGCCGCCGAGTAAAACGCATCCGCCCTGGCCGAGGAGAGAAACGCCGCGAGGTGCGTGAAGGCGGAAAGCGGTGCGAAGACAGCGTCGCACACGCGGTGGTACCAAGGGAGCATCCAGCGTAGTTCCGCGTCGGCCGTGTCGCTCCCGAACAGCCGATCGAGGCCCGCGAGGAGCGCGGCGTGCCCCTCCGGTGCGAGCCCAGAAAGACCCGTGAACACTGCTGGTTCGGCGACCTCGTACCACGCGAGAAAGATGGAACGCTTGAGTGCTTCGACGGCGCTACCTGGTTCGTTGAGCAGACGCAGATAAAGACCGTAGACCTCTCGATAGTCTCGGAAGACACCGTCGCGCTCAAGCGACGCTTGACACGCGGCTAAACCTCCTCTTGCCTGTTCAACGCGATCGATCAGGTTGGCTTCCCGAAGGGCTAGCTCATCGAGAGTCATCGGGCATCTTCCTGTGGTGTCGCCTAACGCAGATTATGCGGCGTAAAGGAAAGCGGGAAAGGCTGGAGAAGGAGCCGCGTTTGCCGGGCCTGCTGCGAACCTGTTCCAGAGGGAACTCGTCGATGCGGTATGCGAACGCGTGCAGCGCTCGTGGCCTTGCGTTCGTTGTTGGGCTGCGAGGAGCGCTGCCTAAGACAGCCGGCGAAACGCGGCAAGGAGGGCCGTCGGGCCCGCGTCTCGCCGCGTGCATCATCTCGCCTGTCGGCATCTGGTTCCTCAAGGTGCGTCCGCCCGCGAGTATAGACCGATCGATGAACATTCACGATGACGGTGCCCAGTGGACAGATCATCAAAGGCAGGGTGAACCCCACTCGCGGCGTGTAGCCGCGGTGCCGAGAGTGGGCCGGATGCTAGGCGCCCGAGGCGGTCGCAGCGGAGCGTAGCCGGAGGCTACGTGAGCACGCGAACCGCCGAAGGGCAACGACGCAGACGGTCCGCTATCGGCAACGCTCTTCGAGCGAGGCGAGGCACGCCGGGCAGTACTCGGGGCGCTTGAGATCCACCCCTTCCGGCCACAGCGAGCGGTGCATCGCGCAGTCGGGGACGACGCAGTGCACGAGGCCGAGCCCGTGGCCGAGCTCGTGCACGGCCTCGGTGGTGATGCGGCGGAGGAAGCGCGTCTGAGTGGCGGCGTCCTCCTCCTCCGGGTGGAGCCTGAACCAGGAGACGATGCCGCGGCGGCCGCCGAGGTGGGAGATGCCGAAGACGTAGGTGAGCGCCGGCATGAAGAGGTCGGCGCCGGTGAGCGCGAGGTTGGACCAGCCTGGCTCCGGCCCGGGAACGTGCTCGATCAGGCAGGCGGCGTCCACCTGGGCGCGGGTGCGGTCGTAGCAGTGCTCGAACGAGGCGGGCAGGCTGGCGACCTCGCCGCCG
>JAJXUY010000286.1 GCA_021782525.1 Acidobacteriota bacterium
TCCAACCGGGGTCACGAAAGACAAGAGACTCACCGAGAGGAGGACGCCAGGCTTGACTCGTCCGACCTATTCATCGAGGTATCACCAACTCGCGAGGTTGAGGCGATACGCCCTTGCCTGTCGCGCGACCCCTTGGCTCTCGGGACCGCTCCGACCGTCGGTCCCTACTCCGCCTCGCCGGGGAGGCGTTCGTGCGCCAGCAGCGCCAGCGCGCGCTCGATCGCGGGGCCGCGCATCCTCCGCTTGGAGACCGCGTACGCCTGGGGGTTGAGGGAGGCGAGCGGCGCGAGCCGTTCCTCGGCGCGCGCCACGAGGTCGCTCCCGGGCGCGGCCAGCTCGTCGAAGAAGCCGGCGGCGACGGCCTCCTTCGGGGCGTAGGCCCGGCCGTGGAGGAGGACCTCCGCGTGCCGCGGCGGCGGGATCACGGGCTGGATGATCGCCAGTACCCACGAGGGCAGCGGAATGCCGATGAGGACCTCGTTCATCTGCAGGCGGAACGGCCCCTCCTCGACGACCCTGAGGTCGCAGGCGAGGGCGAGGATGAACCCGCCCGCGACGGCGTGGCCCGCGCACGCGGCCGCGGTGGGGATCGGCAGGAGGGCGGCGCGCGCCATGGTGTGCGCGAAGGCGCGGTGGAGCTCCTTGAGCTGGCCGGGATCCAGCGTCGGGAGCGTCTTCACGTTGAGTCCTCCGGAGAAGAACCCCGGGCGGCCGGCGAAGACCAACCCCCGGCACCCCGAGGCCTCGGCCTCGTCCATCGCCCGGTCGAGCGCCGCGAAGAACGCCGCGTCCATGGCGTTGGCCTTGCCGTCGTCCATGCGGATGATCCCGCACGCCCCGTCCCGCTCGAACCCGATCGTCGCCATGGCCGTCACGCTCCTCAGCGCGCTCGAGCCCCCGGAGGCTCGACGCTTCGCTCTGCAAGTATGACCGCCGCCGCCGGGCCCGCCAAGGACCGAACCGGTATCGATCACCGTCTCATCGGTACGACAGGCGCCTGATCGACACGGTCGCAGCCAGGGCCACGCCTCGACGTCAACGTCGTGAGGGCGGACGGAATCGGCCAGACGCACGCACACGAATCTGCCGTCGTTCGTAGGGGAATTCGCGTCATCGCGAGGAGGCCCGCCGCAAGTGGGACGACGGCGCGATCCCGTTCCCAACCCAATGGCCACCGTCATCGGCTGGGCACGGGACTGGTTCGTCCACCTCGCTACGGTCGGTGTCCTCGAAGTGACGAAGATTTCTCTATGTCTGACGTCAAGCGGGTGTCAGGTCGCCTCTTGTTGGAGCGGTCCCTCCAGAATGGCCAGGTAGGAGCCGGAATCCAACGATGTCAGGACGCCGTCGACCGTGATTCCGGTGCCGCTCCGCTGCAGGTGAACGGTCGAGTTCTTCCAGGTGCATTTGTTGGAGCTGCTGCCCATCACCCGCTGAACGGTCAGGTCGGTCGTGGACCGCACGGGTTGGGTGTCGTAGTTGGAGAAGTCGGAGTAGTTGGCGTGCGGGCACGTGCCGCTCAGCAACTCAACCGTGACGGTGACATAGTTCTTGTTGGTCTCGGCAATCTGGAGTCTCACCGACATGGTGCACGTGTGGGTGCTGTCGTTGCAGTCCGTTCGGCCGCTCTTGTAGGACAGGGCTCCGGTGTAGCTCCCGACCCAGGTGGCTGCATAGTCGGGCGTGGGCTCGGTTGGAGTGGAACCGGAGGGCGAGCTCCCTCCACATGCCGTCATCGTCAGAGCGAGGGCAACGATGAAAGGCCACACCTTGACGACCATCATGTCCTCCAGTCTTTTGGGTCGCTCGTCACGGGTCGTGGCGTCCTTCCGCCGTGACGCCGGTGCGTACGCGTCCCGGCGGCGCTGCCGGTCCGTGCGGGGGCCGACGACCACAGAAGCTGCCGGCCGGCGATGGCGGTCGCGCCCAGCCACCGAGATCGGTCGTTTTGTCGAGACACTGACGTCCTCTGGCTGCAACATGTTGAATGTCCTAGTGATCAAATCGTATGTCGGTGCGCGGCAGCTGTCAATCAGCGCCGGCCGGCGGCCGAGCGAATCGGGTAGATCGGCAGCGCCATCTCGCCACCGTGCTCGGCCGGAGCGTCACCAGCCGCCATCATCGCCGCGCGGCGGCGGCAACGCGCGGCGCAGTCCCGCGGGTCGACGAGGACGGCAGACGTCGGATCGAAGACGGGATCGCGTCGTCGTCCCGCCTGCGGCGGGCCTCCTCGCGATGACGGTGATTCCCCCTGCGGCGCGACGTCTCGCGACGGCGGGGCTCGTCGCACGAGCGACGGCGCGTCCGTATGAGAAGGCGAGCGCGTGATCGTCGGTGCCGAGGGATGCCGGCCTGATGCGGTCACGCAGGCGGCGCCGCGGCCGCCTTGGCGGCGAGGATCGCCTCGACGCGCTCGACGACCGCGTCGGTGACGACCGGGTCGTCGCGCCAGTGCTCGCAGCCGCAGTAGTTGAGCAGCACCCCCTGGCTCGGCACGCCGGCCTGCTCGGCCGCCCGCATGCCGCTCGCGAGCATCCAGATGCACGCCACGCCCAGGACAGCGAGGTCGGGGTAGCGCCCCCGCATCAGCGCGCGGAACTGCTTCTCGTGCCCGAGCTCCGAGAAGTACGCTCCGGCGCCACGGCGCGCGGCCGCCGCGCTCATGCGGCCGATCGCGCACTCGGGGTCGCACGCGGTGCACCGCGTCCCGTAGCGCGTGCGCTTCCTCTTGCAGGCGCTGCCCTGGCGGCGCAGGCAGTCGGGGAGGATGAGCACGGTGTCGCGTCGCCGCACGAACTCCGGCCAGAACTGCCGGCTCATCACGACGCAGGCGAGCAGCTCCACGAGGTAGCGCTCGCGGGTGGTGCGGCGGTAGTGCTCGTCGGCGCGGTCCGCCGCCGCGAGGACCCGCGCGACGAACGCCGGCACCCGTGCGAACGCCGGCCCCACCTCACGGTCGGCCATCTCGAGGAAGCGGTCGGCCAAGCGGTCGAGGCGCTCGTAGATCGCCAGCCCCTGGCCGAGCTCGCGCAGGTCGTAAGTGGGAGCCGCGGGCGGCTCAAGGTCCGTCGGCACGGCGGCATCGTACGCTCCCTGGCCCGGCGCGAGAGCGCTACGAGCGGCGTTCGCGCCGGCCGGGATCCGCTGGAACACTCGCCGCGGGAATGCGTATGCTGATATTGGAGCCGTCGCTACTCGGGAGGGACACCGATGAACCGTGTGCGGACGACATTGCTGGTGACGCTGGTTGCGATCTTGCTGTGCGGTGCCGCGGTGGCCGGCGCCGCGACCGCGGGGGCGGCCGCCCCGCCGGCGGCGACGGCGCACTTCGACCCCCGAGCGGCCACCGAGGCCTACCTGGCGACGATGTCGCCGGCGGCGCGGGCGAAGTCCGACGCCTACTTCGAGGGCGGGTACTGGCTGATCCTGTGGGACCTCGTCGCCGGCCTCGTCGTCGCCTGGGTGTTCCTCGGCACCGGGCTGTCGGCGCGGATGCGCGACTGGGCCGAGCGGGTGACCCGCTTCCGCTGGCTGCAGACCGCCCTTTACTCGCTGCAGTACATCTTCATCACCGGCGTGATCACGCTGCCGTGGAGCGCCTACGAGGGCTACTTCCGCGAGCACCAGTACGGGATGTCGAACCAGACGCTGGGCGCCTGGCTCGGCGACCAGGCC
>JAJXUY010000287.1 GCA_021782525.1 Acidobacteriota bacterium
GCCAGCGCCTCGACCGGCTCCGCGGCCCGCCGGCCGGTCCACAGCAGCAGCACGCCGCTCACCGGTTCCCGCGCCATCGGATCAGCGTCCGCCGCGAGATGCCCAGCACCCTGGCCGCCCGCGAGACGTTGCCCCGCTCGGCCGCGAGGACCCAGAGGGCGTACAGCCGTTCCACCTCGCCCAGCGGGGCGGCGCGCTCACCCGCCAGGGCGGCGACCGCGGGCCAGGCGCCACGGTCGAGGCCGAGGTCGGCCGGGCCGATCGCGCCGGCGCCGCGTTGCAGCCGCGCGCGCACCAGCGTCGCCTCGAGCTCGCGGAAGTTGCCCGGCCAGGGGTACGCCACGAGCAGGTCGCTGGCCTCCGCGGTCAGGGCCGCGTCCCCGCCGGCGCCCCGCCGCCCGCGGCGCACGACCCCCCGGGCGAACGGCAGGATGTCCTCGGGACGCTGCCGCAGCGCCGGCAGCCGGGCGTGAAAACCGGCGAGACGGTGAAAGAGGTCGGGGCGGAACGTGCCGGCGGCCACCCGCTCCTTGAGCCCGGCGTCGGCGAGGGCGACGACGCGCGCGCGGAACGGTCGCGCCGCCGCGCTCCCGACCGCGGCGTAGCGGCGCTCCTCGAGCACGCGCAGCAGGGCGGTCTGCCCCTCCGGCGGCAGGGCGTCGACGCGGTCGAGCACGAGGGTGCCGTCCCCGGCCCGCTCGAGCGCCCCGCGGTGCGCCCTGGTCGCGTCGGTGAACGCCCCGGCGCGGTGGCCGAACAGCGCCGAGGTCAGCAGCGTGACCGGGATCGCGCCGCAGTCCACGACCTCGAGCGGCCGCCCGCGCCGTCCGACGCGGTGGATGCGGGCGGCGGCGAAGCTCTTCCCCACGCCGGTCTCGCCCTCGAGCAGGAGCGTGAGATCGGTCGCGGCGAAGCGCGCCAGGGCGCCCGCCAGCTCGGCGGTGGCGCGGTTGCGGCTGGCGAAGAGCGCGGTCACGAGCCGGACACCCGCAGCATCGCCGTGATCTCCGGGGCGTCGCCCCAGAGGCGCTCCAGGGCGTAGAACTCCCGCCGCTCCTCGAGGAAGACGTGCACGATGAGGTCGCCGTAATCGAGCAGGATCCATCCGGCCTGCCCGTACCCTTCGACAGCGAGCGCGTGCGCGCCGTGCGCCGCCAGCGTGCGGTCGACCTCGTCCGCCACCGCGTGCGCCTGCCGCTGCGAACCGGCGGAGCAGATGACGAAAGCATCGGCGATCGATGTCCGCTCGGAGACGTCGAGCGCCAGGATGTGGTACGCCTTCTTGGCTTCGAGCGCCGCGGCGACGAGCCGGAGGCGGGCGAGGACGTCAGCTTCCATCGCCCGGTCCGACCCCCTGGTCGTACAGGTGGTGCTTCACGATGTAGCGGTGGACCTCGGGCGGCACCAGCTCGTGGATCGACCGTCCGAGCCGCAGCCGCTCCCGCAGCTGTGTGGCCGAGACCGGGAACGGCTCGTGCTCGAGCAGGTAGATCCAGGTCGATCCCGGCTCGGAGTCGGGGACCGTCTGGAACGGCTCGACGCGCTGCATCCGGCCGCGTAACGGGCGCGGCACCCTGGCCTCCAGCGCCTCGCCCCACACCGTGTCGCGGTGCAGCACCACCAGGTGCACGAGATCGACCAGCTCCTGCCAGCGGTGCCACGTCTCGATCTGAGAGAACGAGTCGCTCCCCATCAGGAAGTAGAGCTGCTCGGCGGCGAAGCGCTCGCGGAACGAGCGCACCGTGTCGAACGTGTACGTCGGCCCCTCGCGCTCCGCCTCGACCGCGGACACGAGAAAGCGGTCGTACGACTGCGTCGCGAGCGCGAGCATCGCGAAACGGTGCGGGAACGGCGTCAACGGTTCGCCGAGCTTGTGCGGTGGGTTAAACGCCGGCACGAAGACGAGCCTCTCGAAATGGAACGTCTCGAGCGCGCGCACCGCGGGGACCACGTGCCCGAGGTGCACGGGGTCGAACGTGCCGCCGAACAGGCCGAGCCTTCTCACCCGCGATCCGCCAGAGCGAACACCTGCTCTAGCATACCCTCAACCCCCTCGCCGCTCACCGCGGAGATGACGGCCCACGGCGTGCCGATCTCCTCCGCCAGGGCGACGAGCTCGGCGCGGCGGGCCGGATCCGCCACCGCATCCGCCTTGGTCCCCACCAGCAGCGAGGTCCGGCCCGCCAGGGCGGGGTCGTGCAGCGCCAGCTCCGTGCGCAGCGTCTCCACCTGCCGCCGCAGCGGCTCCTCGCTCGCCAGGTCCACGAGCTGGATGAGCACCCGGCAGCGCTCGATGTGGCGCAGGAAGCGGTGTCCGAGGCCGGCGCCTTCGTGGGCGCCCGCGATCAGTCCGGGGATGTCGGCGAACACCAGTGACCGCGCCCCGCCGCTGCGGCTCACCACCCCGAGGTGGGGCTCCAGCGTCGTGAACGGGTAGTCGGCGATCTTCGGGCGCGCCGCGGATATGCGCGACAGGAGCGTCGACTTGCCCGCGTTCGGCAGTCCGACCAGGCCGACGTCCGCGAGCAGCTTGAGCTCGAGCGCGATGTGACGCTCCTGGCCCGCCTCGCCGGCCTCCGCGAAGCGGGGGGCCTGGCGAGTCGGGGTCGCGAAGTGCTGGTTACCGCGCCCGCCGCGGCCACCACGCGCGACGACCGCGCTCTCGCCGTCTCCGACCAGGTCGGCGAGGAGCTCGCCGGTGTCGAAGTCGCGGATCACCGTTCCGAGCGGGACCTCGATCAGCGCGTCCTCGCCGGCGGCGCCGCTCTGGTTGGAGCCACGGCCGTGCTCGGCGCGGCCCGCCTTGACGTGGTGCCGGTTGTACAGGTGCGCCAGGGTCGCCCAGTGGACGCTGGCGCGCACGATCACGCTGCCGCCGTGACCGCCGTCGCCGCCGTTGGGCCCGCCGCGGGGGACGTACTTCTCCCGCCTGAAGCTGACACAGCCCCGCCCGCCGTCGCCGGCCTTCACGAAGATGTGGACCTCGTCGAGGAACATCAGGCCGCGGGCGATGCCGCGATCAGGCGGCGGGTTCGATCAGCACGAAGCGGCCAAGCCGCCCGCGGTCGCGGAAGCGGATCCGGCCCTCGACCATCGCGAACAGCGTGTCGTCGCCGCCGCGTCCGACGTGCGCGCCGGGCTTCCAGCGGGTGCCGCGCTGCCGCACGATGATCGTCCCGGCGGTGACCAGTTCGCCGTCGCCACGCTTGACACCCAGCCGCTGGGCGTTGGAGTCGCGCCCGTTCCGGCTCGAACCTTGACCTTTCTTGTGCGCCATCTTTCCTCCCTACGCCTCGATGGCGTCGATGCGGACCTCGAGCAGGTCCTGGCGATGGCCGGTGGTCTTGCGATACCCCTTGCGCTTCTTCTTCTTGAAGATGATCACCTTGTCGGCGCGCAGCTCGCGCAGCAGCGTGCCCTTGACCGACGCCCCGGCCACCAACGGCGTGCCCACCGCGACGCTCGCATCGCCACGGAGAAGGAGAACGCGGTCGAACACGACCTCGGCGCCCGGTTGCGCGCCCGGCCACATCCGCTCCACCGCGATCCGTTGCCCGACCTCGACGCGATGTTGCTTTCCACCCGCTTCCACGATTGCGTACATGCGGACTCCTACCCGACCAGTCGGGGAACGAAGTTTGTACCACACCGGCGCCTGGGTGTCAAACGTTCCC
>JAJXUY010000288.1 GCA_021782525.1 Acidobacteriota bacterium
GTCCGCACAGGGCGCGCTCGGCGGCGGTCGCGCGCACCGGCGTCGGCGCCACCGAACCGAGCGCAATGCGGACCTGCTCGAGCGCGCCGTCACGGCCGACCACCGCCCGGCCCGCGAGGCTCGCCACCGAGATGACCTGCTCCCGGCGCGGCCCCACCTTGACGAAGCGCTCGACGACGCGGCGGCCCGCGGGCGGCTCGGCGAGCGGGAGGCGGACCGCCGCAATCAGCTCGCCCTGCCGAAGCGCGGTGCGCCCGGGGCCGAGGAAGAACTCCGCGATCGGGACGCGCCGCCGGCCGCCGGGCGCGACCACGATGACGCCGGCGCCGGCGATGAGCAGCGGCCCGGCGGTGTCGGCGGCGGGCGAGCCGTTGGCGAGGTTGCCGCCGAGCGTGGCGCGGCACTGGATCGGCCAGCCGCCGACCTGTCCGGCGGCGCTCGCGAGCGCCGGGAACCAGCCGCGGATGGCCGCGTCGCCGGCGATCGTGTCCATCGTCGTCGCGGCGCCGATCTCCACCGCGTCGCCGTCGCGCCGCACGCCGCCGAGCCCGAGGCGGCCGAGGTCGACGAGGCAGGCGGCGTGCCGCCGCCCGTCGCGCAGCTGCACCATCAAGTCGGTGCCGCCGGCGATCGGGCGGGCGTCGGCTCGCGCCAGCGTGGCCAGCGCCTCAGCGATGGTGGCGGGCCGCACCACCTCTTGGATCGCGACGTCCATGCCTAGTCGACCTCCCCGCCACACTCGGCCGGCCCGCGTCGCAACGCCCTCCGGGCCTGGCTCTTCCGTAGGCGGCATAGTAGGCCGCGGGGCCCCCGTTTCCAAGCTCACGCGGCTCCGACGAGGCACGGCGAGCGGGGAACGAGGTACGCTTTTGCCAGTCCGCAGCCGGCGGGCGGGGAGGGAGTCATGAAGCGGAGCGTGGCGCTGATCGTCGTCCTCGGCATCGCGGCGGCGGCCGCGGCCGAGAGCCTGCGGCGGACGCCGGTGGTGCAGGTCGTGCAGCGGGTACGCGGCGCGGTGGTCAACCTGAACGCGCGCCAGGTGGTGACCGTACGGCCGCGGTCGATCTTCGGCGACCTGTTTCCCGAGTTCGGCGCCGGCGGACCGCAGGTCTACACCTCGCAGTCGCTGGGCAGCGGCGTGCTGATCTCCCCCGACGGCCTGATCGTCACCAACGAGCACGTCATCGAGGGCGCCGCCGAGATCAAGGTCCGCTTCGTCGACGGCAAGAGCGAGGAAGCCGAGGTGATCGGCTCGGACGCCGACTCCGACCTGGCGATCCTGCGCGTGCGCTCGCGCGGGCGCCCGTCGCTGCCGCTGGCGGACGAGGACGACTCGATGATCGGCGAGACGATGATCGCGATCGGCAACCCGCTCGGCCTCGAGAACACCGTGACCGTGGGGGTGCTCTCCGCCCGCGACCGGACCGTGACCTCGCCCGACACGCACCGGGTGTACACCGACTTCCTCCAGACCGACGCCTCGATCAACCCTGGCAACTCCGGCGGCGCGCTCGTCGATCTCGACGGGCGGCTGGTCGGGATCAACACCGCGATCATCGGCGACGCGCAGGGGATCGGCTTCGCGATCCCGGCCAAGCGGGTGCGCCGCGTCGTGGACGACCTCCTGCGCTACGGGCACGTGCAGGCGGCGTGGCTCGGCATGTTCGTCGCCAACCGCGACGAACGCGGCGGCGGACGGCGCGGCGAGGCCGCCGGCGTCGAGGTGACGGACGTCTTTCCCGCCTCGCCCGCCGGAGAGGCGGGCGTGCGTCGCGGCGACGTCCTGCTCGCCGGCAACGGCCGGGCGATCGCCGGGCGGGACGACTACACGACGCTGCTCGCGCAGCTCGCCCCCGGCAACCAGGCGACGTTCGAGCTCGCGGGGCGCGGCGGCCCGCGCGCGGTGACGATGCGCGCCACCTTGCCGCCCAGCGATCTCGGCGAGCAGGTGCTGCAGCGCTTCGTCGGCGTCGGGCTCGCCGAGCGCGGCGGCCGGGTGGTGATCGGCCGCGTGGCGCCGGGCAGCCGCGCCGACGAGGCCGGCCTCGCCCGCGGCGACGTCGTGCTCCAGGTCAACGGCCAACGGGTCGCCAGCGTCGCGGAGATCGACCGCATCGTGGCGCGCCAGTACGCGCGCTCGTCGCTGCTGCTGGTCATCCAGCGCGGGGCGTTCGCGTATCAGCTGCCGTTTCCGATGTCATCCAATCCGGGCTAGGCTATACTCGGCGGCGTGACGGAGCGCACCGCCGGCGTCGTGACCGCGGTCTTCGGCCCGCTCGTGCGGGTGCAGGTGGGTGAGACCGCGCTGGTGGTGTCGTTCCGGCGCACGCTGCGTTGGGCCGAAGGGATCGTCGACCGCCGGCTGGTCGTCGGCGACCGAGTCGCGCTCGAGGGGAAACCCCCCGACCTGGTGGTAACGGCCGTCGAGCCGCGGCGCACCACGCTCACCCGCCGCTCCCCGGGCGAGCGGCGCTCGCGGGTCATCGCCGCCAACGTGGACCAGGCCGTGATCGTGATGGCGGCCGCCTCCCCCGAGCCGAACCCGCGCCTGCTCGACCGCTTCCTGGTCGCGTGCCACCACGCCGCCATCGAGCCGGTGATCTGCATCAACAAGGTCGATCAGGGCACCGCCGGGATCGACGCCTGGATCGGGGACTACCAGGACGCCGGCTACGAGCTGCTGCTCGCCTCGGCGCGAACCTCACGCGGCGTCGGCTGCCTCACGCGCCGGGTCGTCGGCCGGACGACGCTGTTCTGCGGCCCGTCGGGCGTCGGGAAATCCGCCCTTCTCAACGCGATCCACCCCGGCTACCGCTTGCGCGAGAACTCGATCTCGGAGGCCACCGGGAAGGGCCGCCACACCACCACCACCGCGCAGCTCCTGCCGCTCCCCGGGTCGGGGTTCGTCGTCGACACCCCCGGCGTTCGCGAGTTCGGCTTCTGGGACCTCGCCCCGGCCGAGCTACAGGCGCACTTCCCCGAGATCGCGCGCACTGCGGCTGGCTGCGCTTTCGCCGACTGCACGCACGACCACGAGGCCGAGTGCGCCGTGCGGAACGCAGTGCAGGCCGGGACACTCTCGGCGCGCCGTTACAGCTCCTTCCTCAAGCTCCGGCAGGAGCTTGCCGCCACGGCTGGCTAGGAGCCTGTCGCGCATCGACTCCGGCGGCGGCTCGCGCTGGCATCCCGCTGGCCGCGTTGGCCGGCGCGAAATCTCCTCGACGCAGGCTGCAGCCACGTCGACGGGAATTTCGCTTGTCCGCCTTGCCAGCGGGCGCCATCGCGACCCTCGCTCCCGTCGCTATGCGCGACAGGCTCCTAGCGGGTTTCGGCGCGCGTCCGCGGGCGCAGCGGGGTGATCGGAGTTGCCGCGGTCGTCGCGCGGCCGTCGGTTATGGCCTGCCACCGGCAAGACCACTGGGAACGCGCACAGTGGCACGTTGGCAAGGTAGGGCACCGGCTCGGATCAAGGCGCCGACGGGCGAAGCGGCCGGGCATGGGGCGAAAAGCCCGTGGGGTACTTGACAAACTCGGATCATGGTCCGAATAATACTATAGGTACCCACCGATCAGGGAGGACGGGGAATGAACAAGTCAGAAATGGCCGTCAAACTCGCGAAGAAGGTCACCCTGACGCACGCCAAAGCGGCGGATGTCGTGGACGTGATCTT
>JAJXUY010000289.1 GCA_021782525.1 Acidobacteriota bacterium
GCGATCTACGGCTTAAACTGGAACGTCAAGCGCCAGATCATGACGGCGGGTGAGACGAAGGACGGCTGGTGGCGGCTGACGTTCTCGACCAGCGCCAACACCATCCTCTTCGACGGGAACACGGTGGATACGCCTCCCGACACACCCCCTCTCGCCGAGTACATGTTCAGACCCCAATTCGACTACACGAACAACTTGACGTACATCGACATCTTCCTCAAGGCCGCCAAGGGTGGCGGCAGCAGCAGGCGCTGAGGGCCAGCTCGCTAGACCGACGTCCGCCCGGCCCCGGAAGTTCGGGGCCGGGCGCGTCTCTTTTCGGCCGGCGCGGCCGGCCGCCGCGGACGGGTGGTCGGGGGTGGAGAACTGGATGTCGCTGGGACCGAAGAGAGCTGTGGTCGGCGGCCCCCGCGAGACGGGCACCCGGGGTGCGCCGCGCTTCCACCTGCACACGAGAAGTCAGCACCGCCGGGGACGACACGACGCGATCAGAAGAAGAAGAGCTCCCGCTTGACCTCGCGGGGCCGAACCCCGAGCGCGCCGCGGAGCGCCGCCAGGACGGCCTCCTGCATCGGGCTCGGGCCGCACAGGTAGTAGGTCGCCGGCGAGCGCGCGGCGTGCTTGGCCAGGACCTCGGCGCCCACCCTCCCGCGCTCGTAGACGACCGCCTCGCCGCTTTCCGGCAGGCCTCCTGGCTCCTGGCTGAGGACGTGGACGACCTTGAGGAATGGAGGCTGGGCCAACGCGCGGAGCTCGTCCATGGCGATGATGTCGGCGTGGGTCTTGTTGGCCCAGATGAGGGTGAAACCGGTGTCGGGCGCACTCCGGGCCGCATGGCGCAGGAAGCTCAAGAATGGGGTGATGCCCACGCCGCCGGCGATCATGACGATGCGCTTCTCGCGCCCGAAATCCGGGTAGAAGGCGCCGTACGGCCCCTCGCACAGGAACGGCGTACCGGGGGGCAGCGCGCGGACGCCGGCGGAAAAGGCGCCGACGGCCTTGATCGTGAAGCGAAGGACCTCCGACGCCGGCGCGCACGAGATCGTGAACGGGTGGGGCTCGCTCCAGCCGCGGCCGCTCCGCGCGCGGATGACCGCGAACTGCCCGGCCCGCCTGAATCGGAAAGGCCCCGGGTCACCCGGCCGGGCGAGGACGAGCGACGTGGTGTCGTGGGTTTCCCCGACCACGCGCTCCAGGATCCACGTGCGGCGGCGGTCCCGCGTCATGCGGTCGACCGCACGGACGCCGAACAGAGCCAGCGCCGAGGCGGCGAGGCCGAAGTACACGGCGTCGGTCGGGAAGAGCCGCAGGTCGCCCCAGCCTTTCACGGCCGCGTGGACGAAACCCAGCAGGACGGCCGGGTAGACCAGCAGATGGCCGGGTTTCCAGACCCGGAACGGCAGCCGTTTCCCGCGCAGGAGGGCCACGGCCGCGGCGATCAGCACGAGGTAGAGGGCCAGGTGTCCGACCAGGAGCCCCGCGTCCCCGGTGCCGAGGTAGAACAGGTACGACCACGTCCACGACCGGCCGTGCCCCAGGGAAAAGCGGACCGTCCTCCCGACGCCGTGGAGGATGAAGAGCCCCACGACCCAGGGCCCCAGCCGCCGGTGGAGACGCGACATCCGGTCGAGCCCGAACGTGCGCTCGACCCAGGCCAGCCTGGTCCCCAGCGTGACCAGCACCACGAAGCCGGCCAGGCCGAGGAGCGCCGCCAGGTCCGCGACGGCTCCGATGACGTGCTCGCGCCCTGCCGACAGATCGTCCCGGCGCAGGACGAGCCAGGCGGCGGCGACGACCGCCGCCGGCAGGAGCCCCAGGACGAGGACGCCCGTCCTACGGATGGGAGTTCCCCTCAAGCGGTCCCCTGCCGCCGCCGGCTCGTGGCACGGGCCGCGGACCGCGAAGAAGCGGGGCCGGGCGGCACGACGACGAGGACCGTGAACAATGGACGTGAAGTCCTCTGCTGACCTGGCTCGACGTCGGCTTGGTGAGTGGACATCAGTTCTGGTTCGCCTGGCTCGCGGGCGCGGGCGCGGGCGCGAGCGGCCAGCTCTGCACCTGCTGCCACGCTCGCTGCACAGCCGGCGGCAGCTTGTCCATGTGCTTGAGGAAGAGCGCGAGCGTCCAGATCTGCCGGTCGCTGAGGGCGTATCTGAACGAGGGCATCCCCGTCAGCCGGATGCCGTGCTCGATCTTCCAGAACGAATAGCCTTCGGGGTCGTCCTCGACGCCGTCGGTCGCCAGCTGGGGCGGCCTCTGGTAGAAGCCCTTGGCGATCGGCGGCGGCGCGGCGGCCCCCCTCGAATCGCCGTGGCAGAACGCGCAGTTCCGCGCGAACAGGTGCACGCCTTCGAGCAGGTTCTCCGCGCTCGGTGCCACCGGGTTCGGGCCCTTCGGCGCCTCGCGCTTCAGCGTCGCGCGCAGGGAGGTGTGCGCCATCCAGGTTTCCAGCCGACTGGGCTTGGCATCGGCGTTCGCCGGGATGTAGCCGCTTTCCACCAAAACGTACGCGCCAATCAGGCCAAGGGCGAGCGCCAGAGTGATTCCGAGAGCCACCGACTTGAACATGATGCCTCCTCATGCCGGGACACGAGATTTCTGGGACGCGACCGGTGATGAAAAAGTTCCTTTCCGAACTGGATCGATGGTACTTCGGTGAGGGGGGTTGTCAAGGTTTCGCGAGGACCCGTTCGGGGGAGCGCGCGGCAAGAGGCGGCCATCAGGCGGCGCCCTGACCGCGTGTGTCCCGAGGATGGCTGTCCCCTGTGGCCGGGTCCGTGAAGGTCCGCTTGCCTTGCGTCAACGTCCTCCTCACGCCGGCAACGGTGGCGGCCGCAGCGGGCGATGAGAAGCTGCACGGTGGAACGATGTCCGCCCGGCCCTTGGACCTCGGGGCCGGGCGGGCCGTCGGTCGCCGCCTGTCGTTCCCAGGCGCGCCGTCGCTCACCCGGCGCGGGCGCCGGCGCTCAGACGTAGAAGGGGATGACGGCCTCGCCCTTCGGCACGCCGATCAGCAGCTCGTAGCGGCCCCGTTGCACCCCGTTCGGGAGATGGAAGTAGAGACGGCCATAAGAGTTGTGGAACGGGTCCAGGACCAGCGACGGCAGCACCCACCCGACCCCGTGCAGGCGGAACAGGTCCATCTGGCGCGGGCACTCGGGGAGGAAGTAGTCGAGGCGGGTGCGATGGAAGTTCGCCAACACGATCGCCGAGGCGAGCTGCGGGTAGCCGGCCTCGAACTCCCTCTGAGTGGCGAGCGGAACGACCTCTCCGGAGGGCGTCCGCACGGCGATCGCCCTCCTCGGGATGCTGATCACCCCGCCGGTCGCGCCCATCTCGGCGTCGAGCAGGAGCCATGGCCCGCCGGGGTGGTACCTCGCGTAGCGGTCGGAGATCGCCACCTGGATCCTCGGTCCCCGGTAGGTGACAGTGGCCGCGCCCGGGTCGGAAGCGCCAACCGCCAGGACGGCGGCCCCCGACGGGGCCGCCAGCGCCCCGAGCGAGATCGCGACGAGCCCGGCGCCGCGCATGAAGTTCACGCTCATGATCGCCTCCCGCCGCGCCGGCCGCGAACGCCGGCACGGCTCAGGGCGGCGGCGGCGCCGCCGCCCGCGAGAAGCTCATGCATCATCGATGCCACTGAGACCATGTCGCGGTGCGCGGGC
>JAJXUY010000290.1 GCA_021782525.1 Acidobacteriota bacterium
CAGCATCCAGTCGGTGAGCCGGAAGCGCCAGTTGCCGTCCGGCGTGGAGGGGGTGTTCATGCGACAGTCGGCGCCGAGGCCGGCGATGTCCTGGTGCGGCACGACCGCCACGTCGGCAACCGAGCCGAGCGCCAGGCGGATCATCTCCCAGTGGATCTCGCGGCGCTCGCCGCCGAGGTAACGCCGCACGAACTCCTTCTCCTCGGGCGAGGCGTCGCCGAGGAACCACCCCACCGTGGTGTTGTTGTCGTGCGTGCCCGTGTACACGACCTGGTTGCGGTGCTGCCGGTACGGGAGGAACTCGCTGCGCCCCGACGGGTCGAACGCGAACTGCAACACCGCCATGCCGGGGAACCCCTCCCCGTCGCGCAGCGCGGCCACGTCCTCACCGGCCACGCCGAGGTCCTCGGCCACGATCGGCAGCGCCCCGAGCGCGCCCCGCAACGCGGCGAACAGCGCCCGGCCCGGCCCCGGGACCCAGCGGCCGTGGACCGCGGTCGCCTCCCCAGCCGGCACCTCCCAGAACGCCGCGAAGCCGCGGAAGTGGTCGAGGCGGACGGCGTCCACGAGGTTCAGCACGGCCCGCATCCGCTCGACCCACCACCCGAAGCCGGACGCCTCGAGCGCCCCCCAGTCGTACAGCGGGTTGCCCCAGAGCTGCCCCGTCGGGCTGAAGTAATCGGGCGGGACACCGGCGACCGCGAGCGGCCGCCCGTGCCCGTCGAGGCGGAAGAGCTCGCGGTTGGCCCACACCTCGGCGCTGTCGCCGGCGACGTAGATCGGCAGGTCGCCGAGCATGCCGACGCCGAGCGTGCCCGCCCGTTCGCGCAGCTCCCGCCACTGGGAGAAGAACGCGAACTGGCGGAACTCCTCGAGCCGCACCGCCCGCTCGTGCGCCGAGACCCACGCCGCCAGCGCCGCGGGCCGGCGCAACGCCAGCTCCTCCGGCCACCCCCACCACGGGCCGCCGCGCGCGGTGCGCTTGAGCGCCGCGAACAGCGCCCAGTCGCGCAGCCAAGCGCGGTTGGCGTCGCAGAACGCCTCGAAGCGCGCGGTCACGGCGGCCGGGGGCGAGGCCAGGAGGCGCTCGAAGGCGCGCGCCAGCAACGCCTCCTTGAACGGCACGACGCGGTCGAAATCGACCGCGAACGGTGAGAACGTCGGCGCGCCCGCGAGGTCCGCCGCGTCGAGCAAGCCGTCGCGCCGCAGGAGCTCCGGGCTGACGAGCGCCGCGTTGCCGGCAAACGTCGAGAGGGCGGCGTACGGCGACGCGCCGAGGCCTGGCGGGTTGAGCGGCAGCACCTGCCACCAGCGGGCGCCGGCGCGCGCGAGCCACTCGAGGTAGGCGTGCGCCGCCGGGCCGAGGTCGCCGATGCCGAACGGGCCGGGCAGGCAGGTCGGGTGGAGGAGCACGCCGGCGGCGCGCGTGAACGTCATCACCGCCACTTGAACCCGGCCGCCCAGAACCAGCCGTCGTACCGGACCGGCACGTCCACCCGCGCCGACAGGCCGACGTACTCCGAACGCAACGTCAGCGGGAGGACCGGCAGTGTCTCGAGGACCCGCCGCTGGGCCTGCTGCAGCAGCGCCAGCCGGCGGACCGGGTCGAGCTCGCGGTCGGCGGCCTCGATGAGCGCATCGGTTTCGCGGTCGGACACGCCGCTATAGTTTTCGAGGCCGAGACCACCGGCCTCGTCACGCGTGTGCACGGAGCTGTCGAGGAACTCCGAGGCGTCGCCGGTGGTGCACGCCCGGCCGTACGTCAGCAGCGGCAGCTCGCCGGCGCGCGCTCGCCGCAGCAGTTCGCCCAGGGTGTAGCGAGTGGCGTGCACCCGGATCCCGAGGCGTCCGAGGTTGCTCACGAGCTCGCTCACGTACTCCGGCGGCAGCGAGCCGTGCGCCAGCTCGACCGAGAACCCGCCGGCGAACCCCGCCTCGGCGAGCAACCGGCGCGCCTGGGGAAGGTCGTAGGGGACGGACGGGAGGTTCGCGTCGTAGCCGAACACGACTGGGTGGACGTACTGCGACGCCACCGCCCCGTTGCCGCGGAAGACCCGGCTGACGATCCCCGCCCTATCGATCGCGAGCAGCATCGCCCGCCGGACCCGCGGGTCCGCGAGCGCCCGCCGGGCGTCGCCCGTCGCCGCCCCCGGCACCACGGCCAGGAGCTGGACCACCAGGCTCAACTGCGGCTCGACCCGCAGCCCCTGCCGGCGGTCGACATCGGTCAGGACACTCTCGACGAGCCTCGCCGAGACGTCCACCCCGCCGGCGAGGAACTGGGTGCTGCGCTGCTCCTCGTTCTCCACGAACGAGAAGACGACGTCCCTGATCGCCGGCATGCCCCGCCAGCTCGGCCAGCCCTGGGCGACCACCGAACCGTCGGCGCGGCGCTCGACGAAGCGGTACGGTCCGGTCCCGAGCGGCGCGGTGATCTCGGGCAGCGCCGCGGCGGCGCGCGGCACCACGAACACGAACGCCAGGCGGTTGAGCAACGTCGGCGCCGGGCCGGCCGTCTCGATCACCACCGCCTGCGGGCCGTCGGCCTCGACGCTGCGGACGTCGAAGAGCTGGTGCCTGATTCCGGAGCGCGGATCCTTGAGCGCCCGCTCGAAGCTCGCCACGACGTCTGCGCTCGTGCAGGCGGTACCGTCCGCGAAGCGCACCCCGGGGCGCAAGACGAAGCGGACGCGGTCGCCGCCGAGCGCGGCCCACGACTCGGCGAGTGCCGGCTCGATCTTCATCTCCGGCGAGAAGCGGACGAGCGCGTCGTAGAAGTTGCACAGCAGCGACCAGTCCACCAGCTCGTTGTGGTGGTGCGGGTCGAGCGTGGTGGGGACGCGGTCGAACGTCACCACGACCGGCGCCGGCCGCCCCCGGCCGCAGCCGGCCGCGCCGAGCGCCGACAGTGCCAGCACGGCTGCCCACAGCCAACGGCCCCGCCGTCCCGGCCCCTCGCCGCGAACGATGCTCATCGCCTCACTCTCATGCCGCACCAGCCGCATCTACTCTACCCTACCCGGGACGGCAACCTTGAGCTACCGGCCGCCGTATCATCCGGCGGCAGGAGGGACGACCACGGGACGGCTGAAGAGGTTCGCCAAGGAGTTCACCGCCGGCCTCACCACCGCGGAGATGCGGCGCACCGTCGGCCGCGACGCCCGCCAGGCGTACCGCGTGATCACCCGCGAGCAGGACCTTTCCGCCGAGCCCAGCGGCTGGCTGCGGCGCGGCTTCTTCCGCGCCAAGGTGCTGTTCCTCGGCCTGTCGTACAAGCTCACGCCGGCGCGCCGCGTGCTGTTCGCCGCCGCGGTCCTGGCCGCGATCTTCGGCCTGGTCAAGTTCAACGCGGTGATCGACACCACGCGCATCCACATCGACTTCTCGTCGCTGTGGCTGCTGGTCAGCGTCGTCCTCCTCGTCTTCCTCCTCGCCCTCGAGCTCGTGGACCGCGTCCTCGTGCGCGACGAGCTCGAGGTCGCGCGCCAGCTGCAGCGCGACCTGCTCCCGGCCACCGCGCCGGCGATCCCGGGCTACGCCGTCGCCCACTCGTACCGGACCGCCAACGAGGTCGGCGGCGACTACTACGACTTCCTCCCGCTCGCGGACGGACGGATCGCGCTCGTGATCGGCGACGCCAGCGGCCACGGGATGGCGGCGGGCC
>JAJXUY010000291.1 GCA_021782525.1 Acidobacteriota bacterium
CTGACCGCGGGCGACGGAGCGGCGGCCGGCCCGGGGTTGGCCGCGACGGCCGTCGGGCGAGCCGCCGTTCGCGGCGTCACCGCCGGCTCGATCCGCTCCAGCGTGAGGACCAGCGTCGCCTCCTCACCCGCCGTCACGGCGACGCGCTCTGCGGCCGGGTGGAAGCCGTGCCTGGTGGCGCGAACCAGGTACGAACCGGGCGGCAGCGAGAGCGGGCCGAGCGGCGTCGCCCCCGCAGCGGCGCCGTCGAGAACCACGAGCGCGCCGGATGGGTCGCTCCGCACGGTGAGTCGGCCCGTGGCCGGCGTCGGGGTCGGAGTCTCCGGCGGAGGCGGGGCCGGCGGCGCGGCGCCACGGCCCCGCTGGCGCGCCTCCTCCTCCTTCACGCGGTTCCACAGCGCCTCGAGCTCGGGGCGCGGCGTCACGCCGGCCTGCGCCGAGGCCTTGAGGGAGGGCAGGGCGAGCCGCGGCTTGCCTAGCTCGACCAGGCAGCGGGCGATGTGAAAGTAAGGGTCGTACTGGGTGACGGCCCCGTGGCCGCCGGTTTCGATGTGTCGCGCCGGCAGCGGCACGATCCGTGCGGCCGCCTCGAACGCCTGGACGGCCTCCCGCCAGGAGCGCCGCTCCTCCAGCTCGAGGCCGTGGCGGTAGTGCTGGTACCAGGCGGCGGCGCCGTGCGCCGGCACCGCGAGCGCCATGGCGACCACGGCGCTCACGAGCGCTGGCAGTCGCCGCCTGGAGGTCATGACGCGCGAGCGGCGACGGGGACGGTCACGCCGGGGCGCAGAACTGCGGCGTGGTCGACCGCGTGGGCCAACCCTTCGACCGCCGCACGCCTGGCCGTCATCGCCCCTCCCGCGAACTGGCGAAAGTGTAGCATTGACCGGTGCGGGACGCGGTCATCGTCGGCAACGCGCCGTGGCGCTGGCGGCCCGAGTTCGTGGCGTTGGTGCGTCGCGCCGGTCTGGTGCTGGCGGCCGACGGCGGCGCCAACCACCTGGCGCGCGTCGGCGTGCGCCCCGCCGCGGTCGTCGGGGACATGGACTCGATCCGCCCCGGCGTCCGCCGCTGGATCGGCGAGGACCGCATCGTGGCGCGCCCGGACCAGGAGTTCACCGATCTGCACAAGACCATCGCCTATGCCTTCGACGAGCGGGGCGCGGAAAGGGTGACGATCCTGGCCGCCACCGCCGGGCGGCTCGACCACGCCCTCGAGAACCTCGCCCTGCTCGGCCGCTGGGCCGGGCGCGGCGCGATCGAGCTGTTCGATGAGCAGCACCGGATCGTGGCCGTCAGCGACACGTTCACCGCCGCGGTGGGCGCCGGCGCGACGGTGGCGCTGATGCCGCTCGGGCGCTGTTCCCGGGTGTGGACGCGCGGGCTGCGCTGGGCGCTCGCCGGCGAGCCGCTCGACCTGCTCGGGCGCACCAGCGTGTCGAACGTCGCCGAGGGCGGGCCGATCGACGTCCGGGTCGAGGGCGGCGTCGTGCTCGTGTTCCTCCCCGGTGCCGGCCCGGACTGGTAGAATCCGCGCCGATGCAGTCCAAGATGGCGGGTTCCCCCCGCATCCTGCAGGCGTTCTACCGCCTCTACTTCGGCTTCTGGATCCCGGTCCTGGTGTGGGCTTCGACCCGGTGGCCGCTCGGCTTCATGTACTGGACGGCCCGCAACCTCGTGATGCTGCCGTTCAACGTGGTGCGGCCGAAGTACCTGCGCGCGATCAAGGGGAACTATGCCCGCATCCTGGGGCTGCCGCCCGAGCACCGCGAGGTGCGCCGCGTGGCGTGGCGGATGGAGTCCGAGCACGCCTACCACTGGATCGACTTCTTCCGCTGGTCGCAGCTCCCCCCCGAGACGTTGGTCGCGCAGGTCGTCGCCGTCGAGGGTGAGGAGCACTTCGCGGCGGCGCGGCGCTCCGGGCGCGGCACGCTGTTGCTCACCGCGCACATGGGCAACCCCGAGGTGGGGGCCATGGCGATGGGGACGCACTTCGAGGCGGTCCACGTCCTCTACTGGCGCGACCGTTTCGCCACCGCCGAGGAGTTCCGCACCCGGGCGCGCCTGCGCGGCAACGTCCACGGCATCCCGGTCGACGCCTCGCCGTTCTCGGTGGTCCCCGCCCTGCGCATCCTCGAGGGCGGCGGCATCGTCGCCGCACACGGCGACCGCGACTTCAACGACCAGGGGTGGCCGGTGGAGTTCTTCGGCGCGACCGCCAGCTTCCCGCCGGGGCCGTTCCTGCTCGCCGCCCGCGCGGGCGCGCTGCTCGTCCCGACGTTCTTCCTGCTCACGCCGGAACGGAGCTTCCGCGTGATCTACGAGGCGGCCATCGACCTTGCCGGCGCCGGCGGCCTCGAGTCGCGCGCCCGCGCCGCGATGCTGGCGTGGGCCGGGATCCTCGAGCGCCGCATCCGCGAGCACCCGGAGCAGTGGTACTGCTTCTATCCGTTCTGGGGGCGCGCGGCCGCCGGCGCCGCGGCGCCGTCCGCGAAGTCGCCACTGCCGGAGCGTACCCGGACGCGAGCTACAGCCTGACGACCATCTTGCCGGTGTTCTCGCCGGAGAACAGGCCGACGAAAGCCCGCGGGACGTTGGCAAACCCCTCGACCACGGTCTCGCGGACGCGCAGCCGCCCGTCGTCGACCCACGCCGCGAGGCGCCGTTGCGCCTCGGGGAAGCGCTCCTTGAAGTCGAAGATGATGAACCCTTCGGCGTGGGCGCGGCGGACGAGCAGCGTCGCGAACGGGCGCGGGCCGCGCGGCGGGTTCTTGGCGTTGTACTGCGCGATCTGGCCGCAGATCGCGATCCGCGCTCCGATGTTGATCAGGCCGAGCGCGGCGTCGCTCACCGCGCCGCCGACGTTGTCGAAGTAGACGTCCACCCCGTCCGGGCACAGCGGCGCGAGCGCGGCGCGCAGGTCGTCCGCGGCCTTGTAGTTCAGCGCCGCGTCGAAGCCGAGCTCCGCGGTGAGCCAGCGGACCTTCGCGTCGCTCCCCGCCACGCCGACCGCGCGGCACCCCATCAGCCGGGCGATCTGGCCGACGAGCGAGCCGACCGCCCCGGCCGCCCCGGAAACGAGCACCGTGTCCCCCGGCCGCGGCTTCCCGACCTCGAACAGGCCGAGGTAGGCGGTGAGGCCGGGCATGCCGAGCGCGCCGAGGGCGAGCGACGCGCGCTCGACCGGCAGCGCCAGCTTTTGCAGCGCGCTCCCCGCGAGCACCCCGGCGGTGCGCCAGCCGAGCGGCGCCAGCACCAGGTCGCCGGCGGCGAACTCCGCATGTCTGGACGCCGTCACGCGGGCTACGGCCGCGCCCCCGATGACGTCGCCCGGTTGGAAGGGGGCGACGTAGCTCTTGGCCGTGCTCATCCGCCCGCGCATGTACGGGTCCACCGAGAGGTAAAGGGTCTCGAGCAACACCTCACCCGCGCCAGGCTCCGGCAACGGCCGGCGCTCCAGGCGGAACGTCGTGTCGTCGGGCATCCCCTCAGGGTAGTCCGTGAAGATCCAGCACTCGCTCTGTAAGGTCGTCATCGCACGCCCCCTCGCCTCACTGTAACGTGCGTTCGCCGAAGCGAAATGCCGGGGCTCCGGAAGGGGGTGGGACACGCCGATCGGCGAACAGCTAGGCCGCCGCGAACATGTCGTGTATTGCGATTGGCTG
>JAJXUY010000292.1 GCA_021782525.1 Acidobacteriota bacterium
TTCCGATCTGGTGGACCGCCGCCGCCTCGCGGCGCTCGAGAAGGTCGTCTTCACCAAGATGAACGGGCCGCGGCGACACGCCGAGGTCGACCGCGGGCTGATCGGCAAAGACGCCAGCGTGATCCTCGCCAGGATCGGCATGGACGTCCCCGCTTCCACCCGCCTCGGCGTCGTCGAGGTGGACGAGGGCCACCCGCTGCTGTGGACCGAGCAGATGATGCCGATCCTGCCGGTCTGCCGCGTGCCCAACGCCGGCCGCGCCATCGACCTCGCGGTCGAGGTCGAGGGGGGCAACCGCCACACGGCCGTCATGCACTCGAAGAACCTCGACAACCTCTCGCGCATGGCGAAGGAGTGCAACTGCAGCATCTTCGTCAAGAACGGCCGCTCCCAGGCCGGCCTCGGCCTCGACGGCGAGGGGTTCTGCTCGTTCACGATCGCGAGCCCGACCGGCGAGGGGTTGACCTCGCCGCGCTCGTTCTCGCGCTCGCGCCGCTGCGTGCTCGTCGACCACTTCAGGATCACGTGATGAAGGAGCACCCCGCCCTCGCCGTCCTCGAGTTCGCCGAGATCGCCGTCGGCATCGTCGCGACCGATGCGCTGCTCAAGCGCTCCCCGATCGCGCTCCTGCGCTGCGGCACGATCAGCCACGGCCGCTTCCTCACCCTGATCGCGGGCACCGCGGCGGCGGTCGAGGAGGCGTACGACGAGGGGCGGTTCCACGGCGGCGCCAGCGTTCTCGACCACGTCCTCCTGGCCGACGTGCACCCGCAGCTGTACGACGCGATCCTCGGCCAGCGGCGGCCGATCGGACCGGGCTCGCTCGCCATCGTCGAGACGTCCACCGTGTCGTCCAACGTCCGCGCCGCGGAGCTCGCGCTCAAGGGGACGCCGGTCGAGCTGATCGAGATCCGCCTCGGCGACTCCGGCCTCGCCGGCAAGGCGCTCGCGGTGGTCCACGGCGAGCTGCACGACGTCGAGGCCGCCGTGGAGATCGCCAGGGCGGCGCTGGCGGCCACCGGCGTGACCGCCGGGTTCAGGATCATCCCGGCGCCGCACGAGGTGCTCGCCGTCCAGTTCGCCAAAGGCACCTCGTTCGCTTCCGCGCCGCTTGCCGAGCTCGACGGGGAGAAGGGGTCGAGCTGATGCTGCTTGGGCGCGTGATCGGCGTCGTCGTCCCCTGCGCGGTCTGCGACGGCCTCGAGGCGACGCCGATGCTCCTCGTGCAGCCACTCGACCGGCGCGGCGAGTCGGCCGGGCGGCCGCTCGTCGCCGCCGACGCCACCCGCATGGCAGGCCCGGGCGAGCTGGTCTATTACGAGGGGGGCCGCGAGGCCGCGCTCGCCCTCGACCCTTCTTTCGTGCCGGTGGACCACGCGATCGTCGGCATCGTCGACCGCGTCCACCAGCCGGGGACCGGGGCGACGTCATGATCCTCGGTCGCGTCACCGGTGAGGTCTACTCCACGATCAACCACCCGTTCTACGACGCCAGAACCCTGCTCGTGGTCGCCAAGACCGGCCCGGGGGGCGACGCCACCGGCGAGTACGTGATCGCCGTGGACGTCGTCGGGGCGGGTGTGGGGCAGCGGGTCATCGTCCTCGACGAGGGTAACGGCGCTCGTCAGGTCCTCGACGCTCCCGATGCGCCGGTGCGCTCCGTCGTCGTCGGCATCATCGACGAGTAGTTCAGGTACCAGGTACCTCATTTCATTTTTGTGGTACCAGGTACCTCATTTGATGGGCGGCAACGCGACGCGAAGGAAGCGAGACGCTAGCGCGTGGATGCCCGGGTGCTCGCTCTCGCGCGGACCGGCGATGTTGAGCGTGCGCACCGCTGCGCGCTCGAGCCAGGCACGGACCTCGGCGGTGCCGGGGAGGCCCGTTCGCAGGTCGACGACGAGCAGGGGCCTGCCGGCCTCGCGCGCCAGGCCGACCGTGAGCGCGGTGCCGCCGCGCGGCTTCCCCAGGGTCAGCACGAGGGTGGCATCGGATTCCCGAACGTTCCGGGCCGTTCGCTCCGGGTACGCCGCGCCCGGCGTCTCCCGCAGCGGGTAGCGCGACGGGATCGATCCATCCTCGGCGCGCCGCCCGCGCGGACACCAGCCACCGCAGGCGAGGCCTGCGGCCATCGCAACGTCGAGCGCCGCCCGGTCCACACCGGTCTGGCCACCCGACACGACCCGCTCGAGCACGACCCCCTCCGAGATCTCCGAGGCCGCCGTTCTCGGCGTCAGCGGCCCGCACCACCCGCGTCACCCCTCATGTGACCGCCTAACCACCCACCTTCGCCTCGCCCACGGCGCGCCCACCCGGCGCCACGACCGCGCCGTAGACAGCTAGCCCGACCGTCGCCAACACCCCCATCAGCATGACACCCGCGAAGAAGATGTGGAAGTTCGGAGCGAGGTGCGCGGCGACCCGGTCGGTGACGAATCGCTGGTAGAGGAAGCCGGCCCACGGACCCGAGTAGAGGTTGCCGAGGAAGATTGCGAAGAACGAGTACCCGAGGTACACCGCCACCTGGTCCGGTGGCGCGATCGTGCCGCAGTACTGGAAGAAGCGGGCGGAGGCGATCGTCTCGCCGACCGACCAGACCGCGATCCCCAGCGCCACGATCGCGGCGGTGCGCGACATCGCCGGCATCACCCAGGCGAGGGTGCACACGGCGGTGCCGACCAGCATCGCGCTTAGCGTGCGCCAACGCCGCGTGGCCACGCTCACCCCCGCCTGCAGCAGCACGATCAGGAGGGCGTCGAGCGAGACGAACACCTCGGGGTTGAGCCAGTGGCCCGCCCAGGAGGTGATCGGCACGATGCGGTCGATCGCCGCCTCGGCGGCGGGCAGGTTCGAGAAGGCGTCCACGAGCAGCGGCATGAAGCCGAACAGGACGTTGATCATGCCCCAGAACCCCGAGAAGATCACGAGGAGGAGCACGAAGCGCCAGTTGCCGAGCACCAGCACCATGTCCGCGAGGACGCGGCCGACGCTGCGGCCACGCCGCTGCTCGGCATCGACCGGCTCGCGGAACGCGACCAGCGCCTGCACGAGCATCAGCGCGCAGGAGGCCGCGGAGACCCAGAAAACGTAGCGAAACTCCGTCCGGTTGCGGACCTGGGCCGCGACCACCGGCCCGATCAGCCCGCCGGCGTTGATGACCATGTAGTACAGGCCGAAGCCGACCGGCCGCGTGCTCCCCTCCTCGGTGGTGCGCGTCACCGTGCCCGAGATCGTCGGCTTGACGATCGAGCCGCCGACCGCGATCAACCCGAGCGCGACACAGATCAGTCCGACGCGCGTGGTGCTGCCGAGGAGGACGTAGCCGCCGGTGAGGGTCGCGAACGCCACCACGAGCGCGGGGCGATACCCGAAGCGGTCCGCCAGCGCCCCGGCGAACAACGGCAGCAGATAGAGCGCGCCGGTGAATACCCCGTACAACGTGCCGTAGACGTCGGGGCGCAGGCCGATGTGCTGGACCAGGTAAATGCCCAGCACGAGCACCATCCCGTAGTAGGCGAGGCGCTCGAACAGCTCCATCACGACGGCGGAATAGAGCGTGCCGGGAAGTTGCCGCAGGACTCGTGCGCGCATCCGCGGATTCTACCGCCGCGGCCCGTCCGCGGTCGCCGCGGCGCCGGAGCGCCGAACGCTACGGCCTC
>JAJXUY010000293.1 GCA_021782525.1 Acidobacteriota bacterium
GACGTTGATCACGGCTATGCCCGCGGCGCCCGGGCGGAGCACGATCTCGCCCCGCACCGCCTTGTCGCCGACCCGGACCGGCTCCGGATCGAGCGGGATCAACAACACGCGCGGGCCGTGCACGCCGGCACCGCCCTCGCCGGTCAGCACCACCTCCCCGCCGGCCGGCGCGCCCGGCTTCTGGTCCGCAAAGCCGGCCGCGCGCAGGCGGCGCGCGAAGGCGCCGGCGCCCTCGCCCTGCAGCGCGGTCGCGACCACGGTGCGCAACGCTCCTCCCTCTCCGGAAACCGTCGCGTCGAACCCTGCCGCCTGCAGGCGCACGAGCAACGCGGCCCCGTTCGCCTCCTGGGCAAACGCCCCGACCTGGACCGTGGCTCTCCCCTCCAGCGCCGTCGCCGTGATCGGGCCGCGCAGCACGACCGCGGGCGCGTCACCGAGCACACAGGCGTAGCGCCGGCCCGGCTCGGGCAGCACGGGCTGGCCGGGCGAACTCAGCAGCACGCGGACGAGCGGCGGCCGCATGTCGGCCCGAGCGGGAACGGCTCCGGCCGGCGGCGGCGCGCACGGATGCGGAGCCGAAACGGTCGGGGTCGGAGCCGGCGTCGCGGCCACGGGCGGGGCCGGCGGGGCCGAAACAGTCGGGGGCGCCAGCGGTGGCCGCACCGCGCACGCCGAAACCAGCCCCACGACGACCCACACGCCCGCGACCCACCGCCACCGGTGGGAGCGTTTCAACGCCGGCCGCCCGGCCGTCCGGCGTGGCGGGCGCGGTAGTCCTCGCCGCGCAGCTCGACCACGTCCGCCATCTCGTACAGTCGCGAGCGCAGGCGCTCGGAGATGCGGTCCGCCAGCGTCTCCTGCCAGCGCTCGCCCTTGCCGGTCTCCGACCCGCCCGCACCGAGCCCGGCCTTCTCGTCGCCGCGCGGCGGCTGCGGCGCGTCGAGGAAGTTGGTGGTGAACACCGTGACCCGTCGCGACATGTACCGTGCGTTGATCACGTAGTACAGGAGGTCACGGACCCACTCGGTGAGACGCCCGGCCCCGAGCTCGTCGAGCACGAGCAACTCGCTGTCGGTGACCGGCCGCAGGACCTCCTCGCGCGAGGCGCCGCCGCCGTCGAACGCCATCTGCAGCTCCTGCACCAGATCCAGGGCGTTGACGTAGAGTCCGCGGGCTCCCTTGGTCCGCGCGAGTTCACGCAGTGCCGCGACTGCGAGGTGGGTCTTGCCGGTGCCGACGCTCCCCATGAACAGAAGGCCCTTGTCGACGTCCGGGTAGCAGTCCACGAACTCGCGCGTCCGCCGTTGCGCCCGGGCCTGCAGGTTCCGGCTGCCGGGGTCGCGGCTCCACACCTCGAAACCGGCGATCGTGCAGTGCTCGTAACGCACCGGCACGCGGGCGGCCGCGAGCGTCGCACCGGTCGAGGCGCCGCGCCGGCAGCCGCACACCACCGCGACCTCGATCCCGTCCCGCTGCTCGATCGCGTAGCCCGTGCCCCGGCAGACCGGACAGCCCTGTGCGTCCCCAGCCACGCCGTCATTCTAGCGCGCTACACTCACGCGGTGGTCGACGCGGCCGCCGTGGGGTTGCTGCAGTGGTTTCGGCGTTCGTGCCGGACGTTGCCGTGGCGCGGTCCGTTCCCGCGCGATCCTTACCGGGTCCTCGCCTCCGAGGTGATGGCGCAGCAAACGCAGGTGCAGCGGGCGGCCGAGGTCTACCCGGAGTTCATGCGCCGGTTCCCGACCATCGCGGCGCTTGCGGCCGCGGACAGCGACGATGTCGTGCGTGCGTTCTCCGGCCTCGGATACTACCGCCGCGCCCGCCTGCTCCACACCGCCTCACAGGCGATCGTCGCGCTCGGTGCCTGGCCCGTTGGTGCGACGGAGCTGGCGCGCCTGCCCGGGGTCGGACCGTACACCGCCGCCGCGGTCGCGGCGTTCGCGTTCGCCGGTGCCGAGCCGCCGGTCGACGGCAACGTCAGCCGGGTGACGGCGCGGGTGCGGGCGCTGCGTCTCCCGCTCGGAAGCGCGGCGTTGCTGCGAGCCGGCCGCGAGTGGGCCGGCGAGCTGTACGAGCAGGCCCGCACGCCTGAGGTCTGGGAAGCGGTGATGGAGTTGGGCGCCACCGTGTGCACCCCGTCGTCCCCCCAGTGCGGCGCTTGCCCGCTGCGGCGGGTATGCGCCGCCGCAGCGACCGGGAACACCGATGCGTTCCCGCCCCCGCGCCCCCGCCGCGACCGCGAGCGCCAGCTCTGGGCGTCGGTGTGGCTGGAGGGACCCGGCCGTTCCGTGCTGTTGCGGCGGGTGGAGGACGGTACGCTGCTGCGCGGCCTGTGGCTGCCGCCGTTCGCGGTCCTCGCGCCCGGCGAGGACCCGGCCGGGCGGGCCCGGTTGCTGGCGCGCGAGGCGGGCTGGCGCGGCCCACTCGTCGCGGCCGGCCCGGTGCGCCACTCGATCACGCACCGCAGCATCACCATCCTGCCGTTCGTCGGTGCGGGGGAGGTCGGCCGCGTCAGCGAGGGCTCCGCCGCCTGGAGCTGGCAGGACCCCGACGACCCGGCGGTGCCTTCGTCCACGCTGCTCGGCAAGCTCGCGGCGGCGTGCCGCGGGTCGAGCGCCGTTGGTTCCATGATCGACCCAGAGGAGGAGTGACTGATGCCCACGCCCGTGCTTCCAAGACTCACCGTGGATGCCGTGATCGTGGACGCGTCGCGCGGCGTGGTGCTGATCCGCCGCGGACACCCCCCGTTCGCCGGGAGTTGGGCGCTGCCGGGAGGTTTCGTGGAGACCGGCGAGACGTGCGAGGCGGCGTGCGTCCGGGAGGCCCGTGAGGAGACCGGGCTCGAGGTGGAGCCGGTCGAGCTCATCGGCGTCTACTCGACCCCCGGCCGCGACCCCCGCGGGCACACAGTCTCGGTGGTTTACCTGTGCCGCGCCGTCGGAGGTCTGCTCGCGGGCGGGGACGACGCCGCCGACGCGCGCTGGTTCGCGGACCTGGTCGGCGTCGAGCTGGCGTTCGACCACGCCGAGGTCCTCTCCGACGCCGGCCTCGTGGCGCGGCCCGGCCGGTAGGCGCCCGGCGCCGCGCCTCAGCGCTCGATGCTGTCCACCATCGCCACCTCGGCCTCGGCCTCGGCGAACACGAGGCCGGTCTGGGCGATCGGCAGGAGCACGAGGTGCAGCTTGCCCTGACTGGTGAGGCGGAGCTCGTAGCATCCGTCCTCGCGCACCGCCACCAGCGTCCCCGGCGTCCCCGAGAGGCCGAGGATCTGACTGTAGACCAAGACCTTGCACGGAAGTTCCATGATCACTCCCTATGGATCGCGGCGCCGCTACTCCTCGCCGTCGTCGTCCCCGGCTCCGACCGCGCCGTACTCCTTGAGCTTGCGCTGCAGCGTGCGCAGCCCGATGTCGAGCAGCTGCGCGGCCTTCGCCCGATGTCCCTTGGTCAGCTCGAGCGTGCGCAGGATCGCGTCGCGCTCGATCTCGGCCATCGGCCTCGGGGTCCACTCCTCGCCCGCTCCGCCGCCGCGCGGCGCCGGCAGCCCGCGGTACTCGGCCGGAAGATCGGCCAACCCCAGCTCGTCGGAGCGGCCGAAGAGGACCATGTTCTCCACCACGTTGCGCAACTCGCGCACGTTACCGGGCCAAGGATAGGA
>JAJXUY010000294.1 GCA_021782525.1 Acidobacteriota bacterium
CCATGTAATACAGGCCGAAGCCGACCGGCCGCGTGCTCCCCTCCTCGGTGGTGCGCGTCACCGTGCCCGAGATCGTCGGCTTGACGATCGAGCCGCCGACCGCGATCAACCCGAGCGCGACACAGATCAGCCCGATGCGCGTGGTGCTGCCGAGGAGGACGTAGCCGCCGGTGAGGGTCGCGAACGCCACCACGAGCGCGGGGCGATACCCGAAGCGGTCCGCCAGCGCCCCGGCGAACAGCGGCAGCAGATAGAGCGCGCCGGTGAACACCCCGTACAACGTGCCGTAGACGTCGGGGCGCAGGCCGATGTGCTGGACCAGGTAAATGCCCAGCACGAGCACCATCCCGTAGTAGGCGAGGCGCTCGAACAACTCCATCACGACGGCGGAATAGAGCGTGCCGGGAAGCTGCCGCAGGACTCGTGCGCGCATCCGCGGATTCTACCGCCGCATCTCGTCCGCCGGTCGCCGGAGCGCCGAACGCTACGGCTTCGCTGGCGCCGGCGGGGCCGGCGGCAGCGCGCGCCAGAAGCCGGGCAGCGCCGCCAGCGGCAGCGCCGTCTGGCTCGCCAGGGCGAGGTCGCGGACGGTGACGGTGCCGCCGGCGAGCTCGTCGTCGCCGAGCATCGCCACGATGCGGACGCCGTCGCGGTCGGCGCGCTTGAGCGCCGCCTTGAGCGAGCGCCCGGTGATCTCGACCTCGACCGCCACGCCATCCCTGACCCAGGCGCGCGCCAGCTCGAGCACGCGCTCCTGCGCCGCCGGCCCGAGCGGCACGAGGTACACCGTCGGGCGCGCCAGCACCGCCTCGGCGAAGGCCGCCGGCAGCACCTCGACCAGGCGGTCCTCGCCGATCGCGAAGCCGACGCCCGGTACCGCCGGACCGCCGAGGTCGGCGATCAGGCGGTCGTACCGCCCGCCCCCGCACAGGACCGCGTTGGTCCCCAGCTGCGGCGAGACGACCTCGAAGACCGTGCGCAGGTAGTAGTCGAGCCCGCGCACCAGGCGGCGGTTGCGCACGAACGGGATCTCCAACCGCTCGAGCTGCGCCTCCACCCGCGCGACGTGCTGCCGCGAGGCGTCCCCCGCCACGTCGTCCATCGCCGGCACGTCGGCGACGATCACCTGGCAGGACGGCACCTTGCAGTCGAGCACCCGCAGCGGGTTCTCGTCCAGGCGGCGCTGGCAGTCGGCGCACAGCGCCTCCCGGCGGGGCGCCAGCGCGGCACGGATCGCGTCCTGGTAACGGGGCCGGTCCTCGGGGTCGCCCAGGTTGTTGAGGTGGATCACGAGGTCGGCAAAGCCGAGCCGGACGAAGAACTCGTGCATCGCCGCCAGCAACTCGACGTCGGCGAGCGGGGTGTCGGCGCCGACGATCTCGAGGCCGATCTGGGAGAACTGGCGGTAGCGCCCGCGCTGCATCCGCTCGTAGCGGAACATCGGGCCGATGTAGTAGAGGCGCAGCGGCTGCGTTCGCTCGCCGAGGCGGTTCTCGAGCCACGCCCGCGCGACGCCGGCCGTCCCCTCCGGGCGCAAGGTGAGCGAGCGGCCCTTGCGGTCGGGGAAGGTGTACATCTCCTTGTGCACGATGTCGGTGGTCTCCCCGACCGAGCGCACGAACAGCTCCGTGGGCTCGAAGATCGGGGTGCGGATCTCCTCGCCGCCGAACGCGCCGAACGCCTCCCGGGCGACCGTCTCGACCGCCTGCCAGAGGCGGCTCTCGGGCGGCAGCAGGTCCCGCGTCCCGCGCGGCCGCTGCATCATCCCCGCCTCCCCCACGCCGCCGCGGCGGCCGGCCCGCGCTCGTCATCGTCGGCCATGGCCCTGCCCTTGAGCTGCAGGTAGCTGCGGACGCCGCGCCGCATGTGCTCGATCTCCTCGGCCGTGACCTCACGCCGCACCCGCGCCGGGACCCCGGCCGCGAGGCTGCGCGGTGGGATCGTCATTCCCGGCGGCACCAACGCGCCGGCTGCCACCACCGCCTCCTCGCCGACCACGGCGCCGTTGAGCACGGTCGCGTGCATCCCCACGAGCGCGCCGCGCTCGACCCGGCAGCCGTGCAGCACGGCCGCGTGCCCCACCGTGACCTCCTCAGCGACGTGGACCGGGAAATCGGGCTCGTCGACGTGGACCACGGCGTTGTCCTGGATGTTCGAGCGCGCGCCGATGCGGATCTCCTGCAGGTCGCCGCGCAACACGGCGCCGTACCAGACGTTGACGTCGTCGGCCAGCTCCACGTCCCCCACGACCGCCGCGGTCGAGGCGACGAACACGCGCGCCCCGATCCGTGGCGAACGGCCGGCAAAGGGTCTGATCGTCACCGCTCCCTCCCGTCAGGCCGGTCACGCTAACACACACAGCCGGCTTGGGCAACGAGCCACGGCCGGGCGCCCGCCGATGCGGCCTGTGGAACGGCCGCGCGCCGGGCCTGCCGGCAAGTGGCACAGTTTCCTCACAATACACGTAACGCGTTGTTTTTCAACTACATATACAGCCGCACTGGCGGCAGTGCACGATGCATAACCCGTTGAGATACGCGGGCTTTGCGGTCGTTGCACCGTGATTTCCGCAAGCTTTTCCGCAAATTCTGCGGAAACTTCATGACGCCTTCACGCCCCACGCCGCCGGGGCCTCCCAGGCGCCGGCGCGCAGGAGCCGGGGCGGCGCCGCCGTGAGGTCCAGCAGCGTCGAGGGCGCTCCGCCCGCCGTGGCGCCGCCGTCGAGGAGCACCGCGAGACCGGCCCCGAGCGCCGCGGCGACGGCGCCGGGATCGGTGCACGGCGCGCCGCCGCTGCGGTTCGCGGAGGTCGCCGTGAGCGGCCCCACCTGCGCCAGCAGCGCGCGCAGCAGCCCGTGGGCCGGCACCCGCACCGCCAGGGTGTCGCCGGCGCCACCGGCGCCTCCCGCGCGTGGCACCACGACCGTGACCGGGGCCGGCCAGACCGCCGCGAGGCGCGCCCGCCAGGGGGGGGCCAGGCGCACCCACGGCGCGAGCTGCTCCACGGAGGCCGCGACGACGAGGAGCGACTTCTCGGCGGGCCGGCCCTTGAGGGCGAACACCCGCCCGACGGCGATCTCATCGTCGGGGCGGACGGCCAGGCCGTAGAACGTCTCGGTCGGAAGCGCGACGACGCCGTGGGCGTCGAGCGCGCCACGGACCGCGCCGGCAGCGGCCGCGAGGTGGCTCGCGGCGGTGAACGGCAGCCGGATCATGGTCCGGTCTTGAGCAGCTCGCGGGCGTGCTGGCGGGCGGCGGGAGTCGGCGCCCCGCCCCCCAGCATGCGCACCAGCTCCTCGACGCGCGCCTCGCCGGCGATCGGCTCGACGTGCGTCACCGTGCGTCCGGATCTCGCCCCCTTGCGCACGACGAAGTGGGCCCTCGCCCGCCCGGCGACCTGCGGCAGGTGGGTGACCACCAGGATCTGGTCGCGGTCGCCCAGCGAGGCCAGGAGCGCCCCGAGCTCGTCGGCGACGCGGCCGCCGATGCCGGCGTCCACCTCGTCGAAGAGCAGGGTCAGCCCGCCGTCGCGCGCGACCGAGTCGCGCAGCACCGTCCGCATCGCGAGGTGGATGCGCGACAGTTCGCCCCCCGAAGCGATGCGCGCCATCGAGCGCAGTTCCTCGCCGGGGTTGGTCGAGAGCTCG
>JAJXUY010000295.1 GCA_021782525.1 Acidobacteriota bacterium
TGCGCCTGGCCAGCAACGGCGCCGAGGCGTTCACCTGGATCGTCGGCGCGTACTACTTCAACGAGAAGGTCGACATCGACTCGTTCAGCTACGACAGCCTGACGGCGGGGAACCCGCAGAACGGCTACGCCACGCAGTACCAGAAGACCGACAGCTACGCCTTCTTCGCCTCGGGCAACCTCAACCTCTCCGAGCGCTGGTCGCTCCGGGGCGGGCTGCGGTACACCAACGACACGAAGGACTTCTCCGCCGATCGGCCGCAGCCGTTGTTCCAGCCGCCGCTGACCCATCCGATCACGAGGCACACCTCGGACAACAACGTGAGCTGGGACCTGAGCGCGTTCTACACGGCCGCGCCCGATGTCAACCTGTACACCCGCGTCGCCACCGGCTACCGCGGCCCCAGCATCCAGGGCCGCATCATGTTCGCGCCCGACTTCTCGGACGGGCAGGACCCGGCGACCAACGGGGTCTCGGTCGCCAAGGCCGAGACGATCACCTCGTTCGAGGTCGGGATGAAGTCGATCATCGCCGACCAGAGGCTGCGCTTGAACGTGGACGGGTACATCTTCCAGATGGACAACCAGCAGCTCACCGCGGTCGGCGGCCAGCTCAACGTCGCCAGGCTCGTCAACGCCCACCGCACCAACGGCCACGGCTTCGAGGCTGACATCGAGTACATCCCGACGGCCAACTGGTTCGGCAGCGTCGGCCTCTCATGGAACTCGACCAAGATCGACGACAGGAGCCTCACGGTGGCGCCGTGCGGCGGCGGATGCACGGTCACCAACCCGATCAACGGCGCCGGGCTGGTCGTGATCAACGGCAACAGCCTGCCGTACGCGCCCGAGTGGATCTTCTCCGGGCTCCTCAACTACCAGTCGGATCCGCTCAACCGCGGGTACTTCGCCAGCCTCGACTGGGCCTACTCCAGCAATAAGAGCTTCTTCCTTTACGAGTCCAAAGAGTTCCACTCCGACAGCCTGGAGTTCGGGCTGCGCGTGGGGTACGGCTGGAACCAGGGCAAGTACCAGGTCGCGCTGTTCGGGCGCAACATCGCCAACAAGAAGATCCTGCAGGGCGGTATCGACTTCGACAACCTGACCGGGATGACGAACGATCCGCGGATCATCGGCGTGGAGTTCAGCGCGAAGCTCTAGGCCCGCGCATCGTGAGCGAAATCGGCGGGCGGGGGCCATCCCCGCCCGCCTCGTCGCGGCCGCAAGCGGCCGCACGGTTGCGCACGGAGGAGGCTGCGATGGCACGTCATCGGGTTGCGGCGCTCGCCTCGGCCGCCGGCGCGATGTGGGCGCTCGCGACGCCGGCCGCGGCGGAGGACGTGTGGCTGGTGAGCGGGGGGACCGTCGTCACGATGGACGGCGCCGGGACGGTCGTCCGCGACGGGGCCGTGGCCGTGCGCGGGAGCCGGATCGCAGCGGTCGGGCCGTCCGCCGAGCTCGCGGCCCGCTTCCCGGGCGCTCGGCGGCTCGACGCGTCCGGCCGGATCGTGATGCCCGGCCTGGTGAACGCCCACGCGCACGTGCCGATGACGCTGTTTCGCGGTACGGCCGACGACCTCGACCTCAAAGGGTTCTTGTACGGCCGCATCTTCCCGCTCGAAGCGAAGTTCGTCGACGAGGAGTTCGTGCGCTGGGGCACGCGCCTGGCATGCCTCGAGCTGCTGCGCGGCGGCGTCACGACGTTCGCCGACATGTACTACTTCGAGGATGCCGTCGCGGACGAGGCCGCGCGCTGCGGGATGCGCGCGGTGGCCGGCGAGACGCTGGTGGACTTCCCGGCCCCCGACAACACGAGCTGGGCGGACGCGGTGGCGTACACGAAGCGGTTCGTGACGAGGTGGCGCGGGCACCCCCTGATCGTCCCGGCGGTGGCGCCGCACGCCACGTACACCGTGTCGCGCGAGCACCTGAAGGAGGCGCACGCCCTCGCCGCGGCCCTCGACGTGCCGATGCTCATGCACCTGGCCGAGGCGCGCTCCGAGGTCGACCTGATCCGGCAGCGGGCCGGTCAGGGGCCGGTGGAGTACGCGGCGGCTCTCGGGATCCTCGACGGCCGGGTCCTGGCGGCGCACGTGATCTACCCGACGCCGGCGGAGATCGCGATCCTGGCCGAACGCAAGGTCGGGGTCGCGCACTGCCCGCAGTCGAACATGAAGGGCGCCGCCGGCGTCGCGCCCGTCCCCGCGCTGCTGGCGGCGGGGGTCGCGGTCGGCCTCGGCACCGACGGCGCGGCCTCCAACAACGACCTCTCGCTGTGGGAGGAGATGGACACCGCCGCCAAGCTGGCCAAGGTGACGACCGGCGACCCCACGGTGCTCCCCGCGCGCACCGCTCTCGCGATGGCGACGCGCATGGGGGCCGCAGCGCTCGGTCTGGAGCACGAGATCGGGTCGCTCGAGGCGGGCAAGCGCGCGGACCTGATCCTCGTGCGCACCGACGGCCTGCACCAGATCCCCAACCATGACCCGTACTCGCTGCTCGTGTACTCGACGAAGGCGTGCGACGTGGACACGGTGATCGTGGACGGCCGCCTCGTGATGGCGGCGGGGCGCGTCCTCACGGTGGACGAGGCGGCCGTGCGCGAACGGGCGGCGGCGTACGGGTCGCGCATCGACGTTGCGCTGCGGGAGATGCCCAGGTAGGGTAGGCAGCGGCGCCGCCGGGCGACCGGCTGGGGGAGGCCGAGGACATGAACCACGCGATGACCACGACCACGTTCGAGCTGCCGGGGAGCCGGATCGCGCGCAACCTGGGCGTCGTGCGCGGGATCACGGTGCGCTCGCGCTCGATCTTCGGCACGATCGGCGGCTCGCTGCAAACGCTGGTGGGCGGCAACATCACCCTGTTCACCGAGCTGTGCGAGAAGACGCGCGCCGAGGCGTTCGAGATGATGGTCGCGCACGCCGAGCAGATGGGGGCCAACGCGGTCGTCGGCATCCGCTACGACACCACCGAGCTGATGCAGGGCGTCACCGAGATGGTGTGCTACGGCACGGCGGTCGTGATCGAGTCGGCGTAGAGGGAACGGCGAGGCCGCACGAGGCCGGGGGCGATCGATGACACGACGTGTCGCGGTGGGTGCCGGGGTGATGTGGCTGCTGGTCATGGCGCGGTTCGCCGGAGCGCAGGCGCCCCCGCCGGCTTCTCCTTCCGTCGGCGCCGCCGTGGCTGTCGCCCCGGGCGGCGCGGCGGCGGTCGCGGAGGTGATCGGCGGGTTCATCGAGGCGCTGAACGCGGCCGACGTTCAGCGCCTCTCGCCGTTCTTCGCCGACGACGCCACGATGTTCTTCCCGCTCGCGCCGTTCTACCTCCGCCTCGAGAACAAGGAGCAGATCGTCAAGGTGTTCACGGCGTTCTTCGCGGGCGTGCGCAAGGGGAAACCGGGTCCGACGTACATGAGCCTCGCTGCGCAGGACCTGCGAATCCAGATGTTCGGGAACGTCGCGATCGCGACGTTCCATTTCAAGGGGCCGGACAACGTCGCCCGCCGCACGGTCGTGCTCGCGCACGAGGGCGGGAGGTGGCTGATCGTCCACCTGCACGCCTCCGGCCTCAACGTGCGGGAGGAGTGACGACGGTATGAACAGGCAGCTGCCGTTCGAATGGGGTGGTAAGGCGGCCGCGA
>JAJXUY010000296.1 GCA_021782525.1 Acidobacteriota bacterium
TCGCCCCGATGAGCCAGCTCGCGCTCTCGCTGATGGGCGAGGGGGAGGCGTTTTACAACGGCGAGCGCATGCCGACCGCGAAGGCGATGGAGTTGGCCGGAGTCCCGGTGCCGGGGCTGCAGGCGCGCGACGGCCTCGCCGCGATCAACGGCTCCAACCTGATCACCGGGATGGGTTGCCTGCTCCTGTTCGACATCGAGCGCTGGATCAAGCAGGCCGAGATCGCGGCCGCGATGTCGCTCGAGGCGCTGCTCGCCAACATGAAACCGTACCAGTCGCTGCTCCACGAACTGCGCGGTTTCGCCGGCGCCGTCACCTGCGCCGCCAACCTGCGCAAGGTCATGGACGGCTCCGACCTGGTCACCGGCAAGCTCAAGGTCAAGGTGCAGGACGCCTACTCGATGCGCGCCACCCCGCAGGTCATCGGCGCGCTGCGCGACATGATGGCGTACGCCCGGCGGCAGTTCGAGATCGAGCTCAACGGCGTCGCCGACAACCCGATCTTCGTCGCCGAGGAGAACCGGGTGCTGACCGGCGCCAACTTCCAGGGGACGCCGGTGTCGCTGCCGCTCGACACCGTCGGCGCCGGCGTCACGATGGTCTCGGTGCTCTCCGAGCGCCGCCTCAACCGCCTGCTCAACCCCGCCCTCTCGGTCGGGCTGCCGGCGTTCCTCACCAAGGGCGCCGGGATGTTCTCCGGCCACATGCTGTCGCAGTACACCGCCGACATGCTGATCGTCGAGCAGCGCATCCTCTCGGCGCCGTCGTTCGTGCAGTCGATCCCCGCCGCCGCCGACCAGGAGGACTTCGTCAGCATGGGGATGAACGCGGCGCTCAAGAGCAAGCAGATCCTCACCAACGCCTTCGGCGTGCTCGGCATCGAGCTGATCGCCGCGGCGCAGGCGCTCGACTTCCGCGAGTTCACCCCGGGCGCCGGCACGCAGGCCGCCAAGGCCGCGGTGCGCCGGGTCGTCGCCCACCTCGAGGTCGACCGTCCACTGTTCGCCGACCACAACGCGATGATGGCCGCCGTCGAGCGCTGCGACGTCCTCACCGCGGTCGAGGACGCGATCGGCCCGCTCGCCAGTTCGTGGTAAGCGACCCAGCTCTCAACCCGTGGGAGCTGGAAGACGGCGCGCAGTCATCGCCACGGGCCTCCCGGGGACCATCGCGCCTCGAACGCCTCCCCCTTCGCTGCGGCCGTCAGGACCGGCCGCACAAAGCGGCGCAAAGCGTCAGCAAGGTCGCCGGCATCCGGCGGCGCGGTGAGCCTGCCTCTGCGGAGGAACGCGCGCCATTGCGCCCGGCGCTCGGGAGCGGTGAGAAACTCGCGGGTCAGCGCGACTGGTTCTCCAGCCGGGAACGGCGTCGCACGGCGCTCGAAGGTGGCACGTACCGCCCGCACCAGTGTTGACCCTTCGAAGGTGAACGACGAGGCCAACAGGTGGATGTCGTAGAAGTCCTTTATCCGGCTGTTGATGACTCCAAGTGAGACCATCACCTCGAGTTTCTCGGCCACAACCGCCTCGCGCGGATAGGCGAGGATGTGCGGCGCTGGGTGTTCGAGGAGCGTCGGATAGTACATGCGCGCCGGCGCCGGCTTAACGGCGTCGCCGAAGCCGACATCGACTTGCACCGGGATTCGCGCCTCTGCGAGCCGAGCCTCGAGACGCACCCGCACTCCCGCGTATTCCTCAGACGCTCGGATCTCCTCGCCGGCCACGGACGCGACGTCGAACTCGATACCGTCGCCGATTTGGATCCCGCACACCTCCCGGACCACGGCGACCACGTCCTCGACGGTCTCGGCGCCACGACCCAGGAGGTCGAGGTCCCAGGTGGCGCGGCGTGCGACCTCCGGCCAGAGCTTGAAGAGCATCGCGCCCTTGAGCACGAAGTGGTCCGCATGCCCCGAAACGCCAAACCGGTAGAGCAGCCGTTCGATGGCGAACTCCGAGAGCAGGAGTTGCAACTCCACGTGCCGTTGTCGCGAGAGGTTCAGCAGGCGGGCGCGGACCGACGCCGCGATATTGGTTGGCTGCCGGGCGGGGGTCACCCCACGGCCTCCAGGTAGGGACGGATCACCCGCGTGACGCGGTCGACCTCGGCGAACCGCCATAGGGCGTCCAGATGCTTCGGATGCCGACGCCGGAAATCGCGCAGCGCCTCGACCGCGACGTCCGTGCCGATCTTGTTACGGAACTTGAAGCAGTCCGCAACGGTCTTGGCCGCGCTGAACACGCGCACGGTCACGCCATCGACCTCGTGCGTCTCCACCCCTTCCTGCAGCGACACGCCCGAGAGGTAAAGCAGGCGTAGCGGCGGATGGTCGATCCGTGGCCGCCACGCCTTGCGATCGATCGCCATCCATACCTCGAACGGGTTTTGTGTCGTGAGGTCGTGAAAGCGCAGCGCCGATAGCAGGCAGACGACGCCGGTGGGTACGCAGCGTGCCGCCTGTGCCAGATGCAGCCGTTCGGTCAGCGGCGCCGAGGAGAGCCGGTAGAGGCCTCGGCCCACGCGCTCGATCAGGCCATGCGCAAGCAGTCGCCGGACTTGGGTCCGGGATATGCCGACTCTCCCGAGATCGCGCGAGCGAGCCATTCCGACCTGCTGGAACAGGTGCCGTGCTTCATCGGGGAGCGTGGGGCCTTTGGTCACGGATGCTCGGCTTTCGTGCGTATGTGCCGAGGAAATGTAACAGAACGAAAAAGCGCCGTCAAGACCCTCTCTTCACCCCTTTGTCCGCTTTCAGCAGGAGCCTGATTCGTACAAGTCGTCGGGGGTTAGGCGCAACTACCAACGTTTTGGCGCACCCGGACTTTGCGCGAAATGTCGGCGTCGATCTCCTCGAGCGACCGCGGCGGCCGGTTGCGGTGGGATTGGTCGAGCGCTGCGAAGGCCTCACAACGGTGGAGAAGGAAATCAAGCCGCTGGTAGTTTCCTGGTAGAGACGCCGGCGAGCGGGGTCCAGGGTCCGCAGAGACGGACCCGATGGGCGGCGCTCGCACGCCGCCGTGCGCTCCCTGTCAACCCTGCGATTCACGCCTTACCTTTCTCGGGCCCGGACCCCGGGCCCCGACATCGTGCGAGCCCTGCGCCCCGCGGTTGGGCTATGCTCGGCGACGGGATGCTCACGATCCGCCCGCTCGCCGCGGCGCTCAACCCGCCGGAGCAGGTCGCCGCGGCGGTGGCGCGCGCGGGGGAGTTGCTCGCCCGACGCGGGGTGGCGCACCGCTTCGTGACCGCGGCGGGCGACGCGGCGGACGCCCTCCTCATCGTCACCGGGGGGAGCGAGCACCTCGCGCTCGCGGCGGCCGAGCGGCTCGAGGGGCCGGTGTTCCTGCTCGCGCACGCCGGGCTCAATTCGCTCCCCGCCGCGCTCGAGGTCCTCGCCTGCCTGCGCCAGCGCGGGCGGCCGGGGCGGATCCTCCCGCTCGAGGACGGCGACCCGGCTCTCCCCCGCCTCGCTCGCCACCTCGATCTGCGGCGGTGCTTGCACGCCGCGCGCCTCGGCCGGATCGGCTCCCCGTCCGACTGGCTGGTGGCGAGCGCCCCGCCGCCGGAGCTGGTGCGCGCGACGTGGGGCCCCGAGGTGGTGGACGTCCCGATCGAGGAGGTGT
>JAJXUY010000297.1 GCA_021782525.1 Acidobacteriota bacterium
GCCGCGCGGCGTCCACCGGCCGTCGATCGACGAGCTGTTCGAATCGTGCGCCGAGTGCTGTCCCCGGCTCACCGCCGGCGTGCTGCTCACCGGCATGGGCGCGGACGGCGCCGCCGGCCTGGGTGCCCTGCGGCGCGCCGGCGGGCTCACGATGGTCCAGGACGAGGCCTCGTCGGTGGTGTTCGGCATGCCGCGCGTCGCCCTCGAGACGGGCGCGGCGACGATCGCGTTGGCGCCGGCCGCTCTCGGTGGGCTGCTGACCACGATCTGGGGCGGAGGTCGGCCGTGACCCGCATTCTCGTCGTCGACGACAGCGACACCGCCCGCGCCCTGCTCGTCCGCACGCTCGAGTTGGCCGGCTTCGAGGTGGCGATCGCGCGTGACGGTGCCGAGGGCGCCGCAGCGGCGCTCCACCTGCGGCCGGCGGTCGTCGTCACCGACCTCGACATGCCGGTGATGGACGGCCATCAGCTCCTCCGCCTGCTCAAGAACGAGCCGTCGAGCGCCGCGACCCCGGTCGTGATCCTCACCAGCCACGGTGAGGCCCCGTCGCGCTTTTGGGGCGTGCGTGGCGGCGCCGACGCCTACCTCACCAAGGACGGCGACCCCGCCGTTCTGGTCGCCACGGTCGGCCGCCTGGCCACCGCGGCGCCGGCGCCGGCGCCCGAGGAGGCCGCCGCCCCGCTCGGGCCGCTCGACGTGCTCACGCGGGTCGTGCGCCAGCTCGACGCGAGCCTGCTCCGATCCACGATCCTCAACTCGTTGCTCGAGCGCGGCCTGGGCACGCACGATCTGCACGCCGCGAGCCGCGCGATCCTCGACGTGGTGGCGGGGATCGCCGACGCCCACCTCCTCGCCGTCGGCGTCACCGAGCCCGACGCCGCGTCGCTCGACGTCCTGATCGCCAGGCCAGTGTCGCTGCGCGCCACCGACCGCTTCACCGCGGCGATGCTGGCCGCGATGGCGGTACCGGCCGGCGTTGCACCCGACGTCGCCGTGGCGGGCAGTGCGGAGGGCGACGGCGACGCCGATCCCGCCGACCTCGTGTCGGTGCCGCTGTCGATGCCCGAAAGCTCGGGCCTGCTGGCGGTGCTGCCGTGCGACCCGCGGACGTTCGCGACGACCTCGGGGACCCTCCTCTCCGAGCTGGCGCCGCACGCCGGCGCGGTCCTGGACAACGCCAGGCTCGGTCAGCGCCTGCACGAGCTCTCGACCCACGACGGCCTGACCGGGGCGCTCAACCATCGGGCGATCGTCGAGTTGCTCGCGCAGGAGATCGAGCGCGCAAAGCGCTACGGCCACACCGTCACGGTCGTGATCAGCGACCTCGACCACTTCAAGCGCGTCAACGATAGCCACGGCCACCTCGCCGGCGACGCGGTGCTGTCCGCCGCCGCGGCCGCGATGCGGCGGGCGCTGCGCACCTGCGACACGCTCGGGCGGTTCGGCGGCGAGGAGTTCCTGGCGGTGCTCCCGGAGAGCGACCTCGCGACCGGCCTGCGAGTGGCCGAACGGCTGCGTGCGGCCGTGGCCGAACGCACGTCCGCCACCGCGCTCGGCCGGCGAGGCGCGGTCACCGCGTCGTTCGGCGTGGCCTCGAGCGCCGAGCCGGGTCGCGAGGTCAGCGCCGATTCGCTCATCGCCCTCGCCGACGCCCGTCTCTACGAGGCCAAGGCGGCGGGCCGCAACTGCGTCCGGCCATGAGCGAGAGGTCGGCCCCGGTGGCGGAGCTCGCCGCCCTCATCGAGGAGGCCTCCGGCAACGTCATCCCGTCGGGCCACTATCCGTTCCTCGCCGAAACCGCGCGGCGGCGCGCCGCCGCCCTGCGCCTCGACGGCGTGGGCGCGTACGTCACCGCGCTCGGCCGCGGCGAGCTCACCGGCGAGTGGAGCCGGCTCCTCCCGCACGTCACCGTCAAGGAGTCGTTCCTCTTCCGCCACCCGCAGCAGTTTGCCGCGCTCGCCTCCACGATCGTGCCGTCGCTCGCCGCCGCGCGTGCCGACCGGCGAAGCCTCACCGTCTGGTCGGCGGGTTGCGCCCGCGGCGAGGAGCCGGCCACGCTGGCGATCGTCCTCGCCGAGGCGGCCGAACTCGCCGGCTGGGAGTGGCGGATCCTCGCCACCGACGTCGACGAGGAGGCGCTCGCCGCCGCCTCCTCCGGGTGTTTCGGCGCCCGCGCCGTCTCCTGCGTTCCCGCCGAGCTGCGCGCGCGCTACCTGGTCGCCCGCGGCGACGGTTACGAGCTGCGACCGGCGCTCGCCCGGCGCATCGAGTACCGCGCGCTCAACCTCGTGCGCGCCCCCGTGGGCCTGCCTTCCGCCGCGTTCGACCTCGTGTTCCTGCGCAACGTCCTGATCTACTTTCGAGCCGAGGTACAGCGCCTCGTCGCGGCGGCGGTTGCCGGCGTGCTCGCGCCCCACGGGCGCCTCTTCCTCGGTCCCGCGGAGACGCTGTGGCAGGTATCGGCCGACCTCGAGCCGATCGACCTCGGCGACTGTTTCTGTTACGCCCACGCGGGCGAGCGCCCGGCTCGAGCCAACGCGGCCGCGATGCGGACGCCGGCCGCCGGGCTGAGCCCGCCGGCGGGGGCGACGCTCGCCCCGCCGCTCGGCGAGCCGGCCGAGTCCGAGGGGACGCGGGAGCGGCTCGCCGCGGCTGCGCGGCTCCTCGCCGCCGGCCGCCTCGACGACGCCGCCGCTCAGGTGGGCACGGCGCGGCTCGCGGATCCTTCGGACCCCGGCGTGCACGCCCTCGAGGGGTTCCTGCACGACGTCTCCGGGAGGGCGCAGCTGGCCGTGGCCGCGTACCGCGCCGCCCTCTTCCTCGACGCCGGCCTGTTCCAGGTCCGCCTCCTGCTCGCCGACGCGTTGCGCCGGCTCGGTCACGAGCGGCGCGCCGAGACGGAGTACCGCGAGGTGTTGGCCGCGCTCGTCGCCGGCCGGGCGGAGGAGGTCGAGGCGCTCGCGGGACTGGGCTGGCCCGACCGCAGCGCGGCGTCGCGCCGCGCCCGGGAGGCGCTGCACGGCGGCTCCCCGCCGCCACCGTAGCGCCCGGGTGGCGCCGGCCCCGGCGGTCGCCGCCGCGAACGCACCGACCGTGCCGTACAATCCTCGTGTGTCGGGCAAGAACGCGCTGCGCGCGAGCGGGGTCCTCGCCACTGCCGTGTACCTCACCGCGGCGGGGTGGTTCTTCGTGCTCGCCCCGTGGAGCGGGTTCTGGGCGCTCCGAGTGGTGCCGGCGGCCCCGTTCTGGCTCGCCGCCTGGCTCGACAACCCGGCGGTCCGGGGGGCGATCTCCGGTTTCGGGCTCGTCCACTTCGGCGCCGCCTGGTCGTGGCTCGACGGCGCCGCGAGGAACCCATGATCGCCGGCGTCGGCCTCGACCTCGTCGGCGTCGAGCGCACCTCGAGGCTGCTCGCCCGCCACGGCGAGCGCCTGCTCGAGCGCTGCTTCGCCGCCGGCGAGGTGACGCGGCCGGCCGACGCGGAGCACGTCGCCGGCCTGCTCGCCGCCAAGGAGGCGGCGTTCAAGGCGCTCGGCACCGGCTGGGCCGGCGGGGTCGGCTGGCGCGACGCGGTCGTCTCCCGTGGCGCGGCCGGTGCCCCCGGCAGA
>JAJXUY010000298.1 GCA_021782525.1 Acidobacteriota bacterium
ATCTCGCGGCTGCGCAGGCCGCGGCTGATCGCATCGACCACGTCCCACTCACGCCGCGTGAGCAGGGGCGCATCGCCCTGGGCCTCGGCGCGGCCGCCACCGATGAGCTGCGAGATGACGTGAGCCGTTACCCAGCGGTTGGCCCAGACCTCGCCGACCGCCGCGGCGCGGATCGCCGTCACGATCGTCTTGTAGGCCATCTGTTTGCCGACGAGCCCGGCGGCCCCGGCCCGCAGGACCGTCGTCACCGTCTCCTCGCCGGAGCGCCTCGCCAGGACCAGCACCCGTGCCCGGGGTGCGCTCCGGTGCACCCTCGCGATCGCGCCCGCCGTGTTCGGCCCGAACGCCTCGAAATCGAGGAGCACCACGGCCTCGGGGCTCGCTTCGGTAAACCCGAGGATTTCTTCCTCGTTGGTCGCCGTGCCGAGGACGCTGATGCCCGGCTCCCGTTCCAGCAGGACGCCGAGCAGCTCCGCCCAGAGGGGAGGCTGCACGGCAACGACCACCCTGACCACAGCGGAGGCGGCGTCGCGGCGCGCTGCCGGAGCGGGCGCCGGCATCACGCGCACCCCTCTCCAGGACGCCCGGTCTGGCCCGGGTTACCGAGACTCACCTCTCCTCGCAGCGGCAGCGACCTCTTATCCACTTGTCGCTAGTTTCGAGAGATCGGCGAGTTCTGTCAAGCCCCTGCGCGGCGCGTTGGGTTACTTGCGGCGCACGGCGGGGAGGATCTTCTTGCGCAGGCGCAGGGAGGTGGGCGTCACCTCGAGCAGCTCGTCCTCGGCGAGGAACTCGAGGCCCTGCTCGAGGCTCATCTGGCGCGGCGGCACCAGGTGAACGGCCTCGTCCGACGTCGAGGCCCGCATGTTGGTGAGCTTCTTCTCCTTGGTGATGTTGACGTCGATGTCCTTCTCGCGGGCGTTCTCGCCGACGACCATCCCCTCGTAGACCTCGGCGCCGGGGAGGATGAACAGCTCGCCGCGCGGCTGCAGGTGCTCGATCGCATAGCCGGTGGTGCGGCCGGGACGGTCGGCGACCATGGCGCCGGTGCTGCGGTGGGCGATTTCGCCCTGCCACGGCTCGTAGCCGTCGAACAGGTGGTTGGCGATCCCGGTGCCCTTGGTGTCGGTGAGGAACTCGCTGCGGAACCCGATCAGGCCGCGCGACGGGAGGCGGAACTCCATCCGCACCCGGCCGGTGCCGTGGTTGACCATCTTGGTCATGCGGCCGCGGCGGGCGCCGACCTTCTGGGTGACCACGCCGATGAACTCCTCGGGGCAGTCCACGACCAGCGCCTCCATCGGCTCGTGGCGCACGCCGTCGACCTCCTTGGTGAGGACCTCGGGCTTGGCGACCGACATCTCGAACCCCTCGCGGCGCATCATCTCGATCAGGATCGCGAGCTGCAGCTCGCCGCGCCCGGACACCTTGAACGCATCCGGCGTCTCGGTGGGCTCGACGCGGATCGAGACGTTGGTGAGCGTCTCCCGCTCCAGCCGCTCCTTGATCTTGCGCGAGGTGAGGTGCTGGCCGTCGCGGCCGGCCATCGGGGAGGTGTTGACCCCGATCACCATCGCGATCGTCGGCTCGTCCACCGTGATGTGGGGCAGGGGACGCGGATCGTCGCGGCTGGTGATCGTCTCGCCGATCCACACGTCCTCCAGGCCGGCGAGCGCCACGATGTCGCCGGGGCCGGCGTCGGCGATCTCGACGCGCTTGAGCCCCTGGTAGCCGTACAGGGCGGTGACCCGCGCCGTGGCGACGCTGCCGTCGTGCCGGCACAGGGCGACGTCCTGCGCCTTGGCGACGTTCCCGTTGAAGACTCTCCCGATGGCGAGGCGGCCGACATAGTCGTCCCAGTCGAGGTTGGTGACGAGCAGCTGCAGCGGCGACGCCGGGTCGAAGCGAGGCGCCGGAACGGACGCGACGATCGCATCGAAGAGCGGCTCGAGCGTCGTCTCCTCGCCGTCCGGCTCGCGGCGGCAGGTGCCGCGGCGGGCGTTGCAGTAGAGGACGGGGAAGTCGAGCTGCTCCTCGGTCGCGTCGAGGTCGATGAACAGGTCGAACACCTCGTTGAGCACCTCGGCCGGGCGCGCGTCGGGACGGTCGATCTTGTTGATCACCACGATCGGGGGCAGGCTGGCCTCGAGCGCCTTGCGCAGGACGAACCGGGTCTGCGGCAGCGGCCCTTCGCTGGCGTCGACCAGGAGCATGACGCCGTCCACCATCTTGAGGGTGCGCTCGACCTCGCCGCCGAAGTCGGCGTGCCCCGGGGTGTCGACGATGTTGATGCGCGTCCCGCGGTAGGCGATGGCGGTGTTCTTCGCCATGATCGTGATGCCCTTCTCGCGCTCGAGGTCGATCGAGTCCATGACCCGCTCCCGCACCGCCTCGTTCTCGCGGAAGATGCCGCTCTGCCACAGCATCGCGTCCACGAGCGTGGTCTTGCCGTGGTCCACGTGCGCGATGATCGCCACGTTGCGGATCTCGTTGCGCTTCTGAATCGCCATCGCCGGCTCTCCCTCGACCCGGCGCCCCGCGCCGGGCAGAAAAACAAACCACCGGCTAAACGCCGGTGCGCACACACGATATCACGTCCGCGCGGGCCGCTCAAGGGCGGGGGGCGGGGCGCCTACTCGTGCCCGGCCATCAGCCGCCAGGCGACGAGGCGGTCGGTCATCGCGCGGATCCGCCGGCAGAGGATCTGGCAGAGCAGGCCGAGGAACTGGTGGGCGGCGTCGGGGTCCATCTCCAGCACCTCCTCGAGGCGGCGGCTGTCGATGGTGAACACGGTGGCGCCGGCGGTGTGGGCGCGCGCGTCGGCGCTGCGCGGCTGGTCGTCGATCAGCGCCATCTCGCCGAAGACGTCGCCGCGCCCCAGGATCGTCAGTGCCTCCTCACCCATGCCCTGCAGCCGGCGCGAGATCCGGACCTGGCCCTCGACGACGATGTAGAGCTTCTCGCCGTGCTCGCCCTCGGCGAAGATCAGGGCGTCGGGGCGGAACCGCTCCTCCTGCGAGTAGGTCGCGAGCAGTCGCAGCTCGGCCGCGGAGAGGCCCTGCTCGCGCAGCACGTCCACCTTGGCCGCCTGGTCGAGGTGCACCCGCTCGCCGGGCCGGCCCGGCGAGCTGCGCCCGGGGCCGAGGCCGGGCGTGATGAGGTCGGTCATCGCGCCGTTGGCGCTGCGGATCTTGGCCGCCAGCGAGTGCCAGAACGACCACAGCAGCGCCACCCCGAGCTCGCGGTTGCCGCGCACGAGCTGGTCGAGCTCGGCGGCGGGGAGGCGCAGGACGGTGCCGGCATCCACGCCGACCACCGTGGCGTGGCGCGGCCGCCCGTCGAGATAGGAGATCTCGCCGACGAGCTCCCCGAGCCCCGGCTGCGCCAGGAGCTGCGTGCCGATCGGGGTGTGGCGAGACTCCTGCAGGCGGCCGGCGGTCACGATGCAGACGTCGCGCTCCTCGTGCCCTTCGCGGCCGAGGACGGCGGCGTGGGCGAACGTCTCCCGCCGCCCGATCTGGGCGAGCTGGACGAGCTGGGCATCGGAGAAGTGACGGAAGACGCGGAAACGGCGCAGCTCCATGGCCACGCGCAGCAGCTCTTCGCGCTT
>JAJXUY010000299.1 GCA_021782525.1 Acidobacteriota bacterium
GCATCGCCGTCGGGGCGGGGATCCACGGCTGGGTGCCGACGAACTTCATGGCGTCGTTCATGGGCCGGGGAGTGTGGTGGGGGGTGCCGCTCGCGGTGCTGATCGGCGTCCCGATGTACTCGAACGCCGCCGGCATCATCCCGATCGTCAGCGCGCTGCTCGAGAAGGGCGCCGCGCTCGGGACCGTGCTCGCCTTCATGATGGCGGTCATCGGCCTCTCGTTCCCGGAGACGATCATCCTGCGCAAGGTGCTGCGCCCGCGCCTGATCGCGACGTTCGTCGGCGTCGTCGCGGCCGGCATCCTGGCCGTCGGCTTCCTCTTCAACGCGCTGTTCTAGGCGCCCGACCCACGCGGGCGGGCGCCGGCCGCGGGGAGGTCGAGGAAGCGGATCAGCCGCTCGGCGAAGCCCGGCTCGAGGTGAGGATCGGAGTGGCCGCGGCCCGGCATCCGCCACACCTCGGCGCGGCCGCCGGAGGCTCGCGCGAGACGCTCGACGTTCTCGACCGGGACGGTCTCGTCGTCCTCGCCGTGGATCAACAACAGCCGCCCGTCGATGCGGCCGACGTGGCGTTCCGGGGCGAGGTCGTCGAGGCGGACACCGACGCGCCACTCGATGAAGCGCAGCGTCAGCGGCATCGCCGGAGCGAGCAGCCACGAGGCGGCGCCGAGACCGCGCATCGCGTCGCCGGGGTGCGCGAACGCCCCGACCGTCGCGACCGCGCGGATGCGCGGGTCGTGCGCGGCGGCGTGGATCGTCGCGCTGCCGCCGATCGAAAGACCGACCACGCCGAGTCCGTCCAGGTTCACGTCCGGCCGGGCGGCGAGGTAGTCGAGGGCCGCCCGGATGTCCTCGGAGAACTTCTTCATCGAGGCGTGGCCGTCGCGGTCGGAGAGGCCGTGGTGGCGCGCGTCGAACGCGAGCAGGTGAACCCCCGTCGGGTGGAGGATCGTCACGTACGGCAGCATCCGCTCCGTGTTCCGCCCCCATCCGTGCACGAGCAGCACGGCGCGCCGCCGCCCCTCTCCCCCTGGGATCCACCAACCGTGCAGGCGCTTGCCGTTCGCGGTGGGGAACCAGACGTCTTCATGCCCGATGCCGAGCGCCGCCGGGGTTCGGCCGGGCGCCACGCGCGTGCGGGTCCACGCCAGCCGCATCGCGACGATCACGCCGAGCTGATACACGATCACGACACCGCCGGCGACCAGCAGCCAGGTCATCATGCGCGGAGTCTAGCCCACGCCGCCGCGCCGCCTTGCGGCCGCGCGCCGCGCGGTCCAGAATCGCCGGCGATGACCGAACCGCGTGCCTCGGCCCCCGCCCGGTCCGCCATGGAACTGCTGCGGGTCACTCCGTTCGGCGAGCTGGGTGAGGACGCCCTGGCGAAGGTGGCCCCGCTGTTCGTCCGCGTGCGCGCGGGCAAGGGTGCGGTGGTCTTCCTCGAGGGCGACGAGGGCGACCGTTTCTTCGTCGTGGCCGGTGGACGGCTGAAGGCGTTCCGCCACACCGCATCGGCGCGCGACGTGACGGTCTTCACGCTCGGTCCCGGCGATTCCTTCGGCTTCCTGCCGCTGCTCGACGGCGGCCCGTTCCCGCTCTCGGCGGCGGCGCTCACCGCGGCGGAGCTGCTCGTCCTCCACCGCCCGCAATTTCTGCGCTTCATCGACGAGAACCCGCGCTTCTGCCTCGCCCTCGTCACCCACCTCGCGCGCCGGCTGCGCGGCTGCTTCGAGCAGGTGGAGAGCCTGGGGCGCTCGAGCGCGGTGGCTCGCGTTGCGCACGGCCTCCTCCGCCTGCTACCGGCGAACGTCGAGCCCGGCGCCGCGGTCGAGGTGTTGCTGCCGTTCTCTCAGGCGGAGTTCGCCCAGTTCCTCAACATCACGCCGGAGAACCTCTCCCGCGCCCTGACCCGGCTGCGCCGCGAAGGTGCCGTCGAGCGCAGCGGCCGGGGCCGCTTCCGCATCCGCGACGTCGAGGTCCTGTCGGGCTTCGCCGAACCCTCCGCATGAGAGCGGGGCGAGTGTGCCTCTGATCCCCGCCCGGATCGCGGCGCTGCCGCGCGACGTGCGGGTCCTGATGGCCGCCCGGACCGCGCGCAGCTTCGGACAGGGCGCGATGGTGGCCGCGTTCGCGCTCTACCTGCACGCGCTGGGTTTCGACGCCGGCGCGATCGGCGCCGTCCTCGGCGCGGCGGCGCTGTTCGGCGCCGTCCTGACCGCGATCGTCGGACCGTTGAGCGACCGGCGCGGGCGGCGCGGCTTCCTCCTCGCCTACGAGGCGATGACGGCGGCGGCGGCGACGGTCGCCCTGGTCACCACGAACACGTACCTCCTCGTGGTTGCGGCGGTCGTCGGCGGGTTCGGACGGGGCGCCAACGGCGCCGCGGGCCCGTTCGCTCCCGTCGAGCAAGCGTGGCTGGCGCGCGTGCTGGGGCGCGGGGAGCGCGGCCAGGTGTTCAGCATCAATAGCGCGCTCGGGTTCGCCGGGATGGCGGTCGGCGCCCTGCTCGCGGCCGGAGTGCACCTCGCGCTGCATGGCAGCCTCGCCGTCGTCGACCGGGCGCTGTTCGCGCTGCCGCTCGCGGGCGCCGTGGCGAGCTTCGTCCTGGTGCTCGGCGCCGAGGACCCGGACCTCCCGCCGCCGGCGGCCGCGACCGCGCTCCTCGACGAGCGCCGGCGGCGCGAGAACCGGCACCTGGCGATCCTGGCCGTCGCCAACGGCCTCAACGGCTTCGGCATCGGCATGGTGGGGCCGCTGATGGCGTACTGGTTCGCGCGCCGCTACGGCCACGACCTCGCCTCGATCGGCCCGGCGATGGCGGTGAGCTTCGTCCTCGGCGCGGCGGGGTCGGCGCTCGCCGGCCGGATGTCGGCCCGCCACGGGGTCGTCGGCACGGTCTGGCGGATGCGGGCGGTGGGCATCGTGCTCCTCGCGCTGACCCCGCTCTCGCCCACGTTCGGGCTGGCCGTGGTGCTGTACGCGCTGCGCGCCGCGTTCAACCAGGGCACGGTGGGGGTCAGGCAGGCGCTCGCCGCCGGTCTCACGGACGCCCGCCGGAGGGGCTTCGCCTCGACGCTGAACAACCTCTCGTTGCAGATCCCGCGGGCGTTCGGGCCGCTCCTGGCCGGCGCGCTGCTCCACCGCGGCCACCTGGCACTGCCGTTCTTCATCGGCGCCGCGTTCCAGCTCGCCTACCTGATCGTGTACACGCGCGCGTTCCGCGACCAAGACGGACCGGCGTCCGCGGATTGAACGCTCGGACTGCGCCCCCCTGACGGACCCGGAAAGATGCCGGAGTCTCCAGACTGGCGCTCGGCGGGCGATGAGGGAGGCGGCCCAGGCCCGAGTTGATCGTGATCTCTGGGTCCGCGACCACGATGGTGCCGGACGGTGGCCGGGCGAGCGGGCGGCGCGGCCGCGCCGCCCTAACCTTGACACGTGGGGTGAGTTGGGCTGACAATGAGAAAGATGTCCTATCGGCGAGATGCTCTGGGGGGAGAACGGTGCAGCTGACAGTTCGAGAGGTGGCGCAGCTCCTGGCGGTTTCCGAGAAGACCGTCTACCGCTGGGTCGGCCAGCGCAAGCTCCCCGCCTATCGCGTCAACGAGC
>JAJXUY010000300.1 GCA_021782525.1 Acidobacteriota bacterium
GGCCGGATGCTGACCGACATGGCGCTGCTCAAGAAGATCGCCATCAATTGACGTGACCCGCATCAGGCTCCGACCCGACCTCGCACTCGTTGTCGTCTGCGGCGCTCTGTACGTGGGGTCGGCGGCGCAGGTGCGCTCGCCGGGCGGCCGCAGTGCGCTCGCGCTCGCAGTCGCCGCCATGTCGGCACCGCCGCTCGCCCTCGGCAACGCGGTCGGATCCGCGTGGCAGGAGTTCAGGACCGGCCAGGCCGACCTCGGCACCACGCTGGCCGAGCTCGGGCGCCTGCGACAGGAGAACGGCGAGCTGCGGCGCGCCAACCAGCTCCTCGGCGCCGAGGCCGCCGCGCTGCGTCAGGGCTCGCAGCTGCTCGCGACCTATCCGTCGCTCGCCGAGCATGCCGTGCTTGCCCGTGTCGTGGCCAGGGACGTCGTGCGCACCCACACGCTCCGGCTCGACCGCGGCTCGGCCGACGGCATCCGCCTCGACGGCCCGGTCCTCGGACGGGCGGGGCTGGTCGGGCGCGTCGATCAGGTGCTCGCCCACTCCTCCCGCGTGCAGTTGCTCACCCACCCCGCGGCGGCGGCGGCCGCGGCGATCGCCGGGGTGCCGTCCGAGGGCCTGCTGACCGGGGGCGACCCGCCTCGCGTCACCGGCTTGCCGCCCTACACCAAGGTCGCTCCCGACGCCCGCGTGGTGTCCACGGGCTCGGAGGGGATCTACCCGCCGGGGCTGCTGTTCGGCACGGCGCTAGAGGCCAGGAACGACGGGCTGTTCACCGTCGTGCCGGTACGGTTGGCCGCCCGCGCGACCGACGTCACGGTCGTGCTGGTGCTCGCCCCGGTCGGCCGGAGCGCCTCGTGACGCTCGCCGCCGCCTTCGTCCTCGCCGCCCTGCTGCAGTTCGGCCTCACGGCCGGGCACCTGTGGTGGGCGCTGGCGGCGTGCCAGCCGATCCTCGTCGTCGTGGTCGCCGCTGCCCGGCGGTTCGATCCGGTCGGGGTCGCGTGGACCGGCCTGGCGGCCGGCCTCGCCACCGACTTGATGAGCGAGCGTATCATCGGTCCCGGTGCGATCGCCGGCGCGGTGGGGGGGTTCGTGGTCGCGACGGTCGTGCGCCGGTTCGAGATGGAGGGACCTCTGTACTGGATCGTCGGTTCGCTGTTGGCCGCGGCCTGCAGCGAGGCCGTTTGGATGCTCGCGCTCGTAACCCTCGGGGTGCGGCCCGATCACGGTTTCGCCGGCGGGCTCGCCACCGTGGCGATGACGAGCGGCGCCGGCTTGGCCGTCGCCGCCGGTGAGCGAGCCTGGGGCGCGTGGCAATCGCCGGCGCGCAAGCGGCGGCGCGCGTTGCGGCACCTATGACCTTCGTCCGCGACGACCTGCGGCCGGTCCAGCGGCGCCTGGCCACGCTCCTCGTCGCCGCGGCGCTCGGCTTCGGGCTGCTCGCGGTCCGGCTGTGGGTGCTGCAGATCGTGCAGGGCCCGCGCTGGCGCACCGCGGCGGAGAACAACCGCCTCCGCCGCCTCCCCCTCGAGGCGCCACGCGGCACCGTCACCGACGTCCACGGCGAGGTGATCCTCGACAACCGTCCGACCTACCAGCTCCTGCTCTTCCCGGAGGAGATGAAGGACCGCGCTCGCACCGCCGCGTTCCTCACCTCGCTCGGGATCGCATCCGCCGACGAGATCGACGCCCGCCTCGCCAGGGCGTGCCGCACCTCACACCTGCCGTCGGTGATCGCGGACAATCTGACCTGGCCCCAGGTCGCGACGATCGCGGCGCACCGCGCCGAATACCGCGAGCTCGACGTCCACCCCGCCACCCGGCGGTCGTTGCCGAACGGGGCGGCCGTCGCCCACCTCGTCGGCCAGCTCGGCGAGGTCTCTCCGGAGCAACTCGCCGCCGACCCGGCGCTGCGCTCCGGCGAGCTCGTCGGCCGTTCCGGGATCGAGCGCGCGTACCAGGACGTCCTCGGGGGGACCCCCGGCAACCTCGTCGTGGTCGTGGACGCGTTCGGCCGTCAGGTGTCGGCGCTCGCCGAAGAACCGCCGGTGCCGGGCCACCCGCTGCGCACGACGATCGATCTCGACCTGCAGAAGGAAGCGGCCGCCGCCATGACCGGACTGGTCGGGGCGGTGGTGGCGCTCGACCCTCGCGACGGCGCGGTGCGCGTCCTCCTCTCGCAGCCGGCGTTCGACCCCGAGCTGTTCGCGGGACACCTGGAGCCGGCGAAGTGGCGCGAGCTGATCAGCGACCCGCTCGACCCGCTGCACGACCGCGCCTTGCAGGCGCTCTACCCGCCCGGCTCCACGATCAAGCCGCTGTTCGCCGCCGGTGCCCTGCGCGACGGCATCCGCGCGCCGTCCGACAGCGTGTACTGCACCGGGGCGGTCAACATCTACGGCCACCCCTATCGCTGCTGGCAGAAGGGCGGCCACGGGCGGGTCGACCTCGACGAGGCGATCGAGGTCTCATGCGATTCGTTCTTCTACCATCTCGCCCACGACGCCGGGATCGACCACCTGGCCGCGTGGGCGCGCGCGTTCGGGCTCGGCAGCCCGACCGGGATCGAGATCGGCGGCGAGAGCTCCGGCCTCGTCCCCGACGAGGCCTGGAGTCGCAAGGCGCGCGGCCAGCCGTGGTACGGCGGCGAGACGATCTCCGTCGGCATCGGGCAGGGACCGATCCTGGTCACGCCGATTCAGCTCGCCGTCGCCTATTCGGCGCTCGTCAACGGCGGCCTGCTCGTCCAGCCCCACCTGGTCGAGGGTCAAGGTCGCCCGCCGCGGCCGATCGGGTTCCCCCCGGCCGTGCTCGCCGAGGTGCAGCGCGCCATGCAGCTGGTCGTGGCCGGTCCCCGCGGCACCGCGCGCCGGCTCGCGGCGCTACCTGTCCGCATCGCGGGCAAGACGGGGACGTCCCAGGTGATCCACAAGCAGGAGGGCGTCACCTGGCAGCAGCTGCCGTGGAACGAGCGCCACCACGCGCTCTTCGTCGGGTACGCCCCGGTCGGGAGCCCCGAGCTCGTGGTCGCCGTGGTCGTCGAGCACGGCGGCGACGCGGCGTCGGTCGCGGCTCCCATCGCCGGCCGCATCCTCGAGCGCGCCTTCGGGCCGCCGCCGGACCCGGCGGCGGTGACCGCGTCGAAGGCGGCCCCGGATCGGCCGGCAACTCGCGTCGCGGCCGCGCCGGCGCTTCCCCGCCCCGCCGAGGGCACGGTCAAGCCGCCCCGTCCGACCCGCTGATGCGACGGCTCGACCCCTGGCTGCTGCTGTCGGCGCTCGCGATCGCAGCGTGCTCGTACCTGGCGCAGGGCTCGACCGCGAAGGCGCTCGCGACGCCCGGGTTCGCCAACCGGCAGATCGTCTGGCTCGCCGTCGGCGGCGTCGTCATGCTGCTGTTCGCGTTCACGGATTACCGGGTGCTGGCCAGGCTCTCGCCGTTCCTCTACCTCGCCTCGCTCGGCGTGCTCGTCTCGCTGTTCGTGATCGCCCCGGCGCGCGCCGGCACGCACCGCTGGCTCCTGTTCGGCTCGTTCACGGTGCAGCCCTCTGACTTCGCGCGCATCACCACGATGCTCGCGGTTGCCGCCCTGGCGGGAGAG
>JAJXUY010000301.1 GCA_021782525.1 Acidobacteriota bacterium
CGTTGAGGAGTTCGTGACTCTCATCGTGGGAGGAGACCGATCGATGCCACGCTCACGCTCATGGCTCGGCACCGCGACGATCGCCGCGTCCGCCCTCTTGACCGCCGCGTCTGCGACCGGGCTGTCGCTCACCCGCGGGCCGTACCTCGGGCGGCCGTCCGACAGCGCGGTGGCCGTGATCTGGGACACCGATCAGGCCGCGGACTCACGGGTCGAGTACGCCGCGCCGGACGGCGTCTGGCACACCGCCGGTGACGCCGCGGCGACCACGCGCCACGTCGTCGCCATCGCCGGGTTGCCGTCGGGCGCGTTGATCGACTACCGGATCTCCTCGAACGGGGTTCAGCTCGCGCCCGAAAGTTCGTTCTCCGCTCCGCGCGACCGATCGGAGACGCGCTTCCGCTTCGCGGTCGTCGGCGACACCGCCGAGGGAGGTGCCGTGCTCACCCGGATCGCCGACCGCCTCGTCGAGAGCGGCGCCGAGTTCGCCGTGCACACGGGCGATGTCGTGTATCCATCGGGATCGCAGGCGGACTACGATCGCACGTTCTTCGCGCCGCTCGCGCGCTGGCTGCGCCACGGCCCGGTCCTCCCCGCGCTCGGGAACCACGACATCAGGACGAGCCGTGGCCAGCCGTACCTCACCAACTTCGTCCTCCCCCCCAACGGGGTGACGAACAACCCGCGCTTCTACGCCCTGCGTCAGGCCGACGCGCTCTTCATCTGTCTCGACGTCGAGAGCTCGGACTACGGCGCCGATTCGCCGCAGTACGAGTGGCTGGTGCGCACGCTCGCGGCCTCGACCGAAACGTGGAAGTTCGTCTGGTTCCACGAGCCGCCGTACAGCTCCGGCCACCCCAACCGCCTCGTGCGTCTCATCCTCTGCCCGCTGTTCGAGCACTTCGGCGTCGACATCGTGTTCTCCGGCCACGTCCATCTCTACGAGCGCACCTGGCCGATCCACGACTTCGTCCCCGACGGCCGCGGCGTCGTCTACATCACGGAGGGCGGCGGCGGCTCGCCGCTGAGCACCTTCCACAAGGAGGACTACTCGGCGTTCGTCGCCGCGCGCTTCGGCTACACCGAGGTGAAGATCGACGGCGGCACGCTCAACCTCACCGCCCGCGATCCCGACGGCCTGGTGTTCGACTCGCTGGTTCTCGACAAGCCACAGCCGGCACCGATCGCGACCGTGAAGACGCCGCGCCCCCTGCGCCGTCACCTGGGGCGGCGATGACGCGGCCCGGTTGTCGCGGCCTCGCGGCGCTCACCGTCGCGCTGGCGTCGAGCGCGGCCGCCCGCGCCCAACTGCTCACCCCCAACACCACGATCGTCGTGCCGCCGGTAGGCCATGCTCGGGTGGAGACGGAGTACTCGCTGTTCGCCGCCGATTCGTTCGTCGATCTCGAGGGGCACGCGCAGCGTTTCCCCGGCTCGCTCGACTTCGCCCTCGGGCTCATCCGCGTCTCCTACTCGCCGTGGCGCCACGTCGCGGTCGGGATCGAGCAGCCGTACCGGCGCTCGACGTTCGACGAGCCGGGGATCGAGGCGTCGTTCGTGGCCAAGGGTATCCCGGGCGTCGGCTTCTTCGTCGACTGGTCACCCGGCGGCGATCAACCGCACCGCTGGCACCCGGTGGTACGGTTCGAGTACTTCCGGGCGCACACCGAGACCGATCAGGTGCTCACCGTCAGCGACGGCGCCAACCGCTACTCGGCGACGCTGGGGCTCGGTCGAGCCGCACGCCCGGGGACAGCGGGCTGGCGTGGGGGGGGGACCGTACAGCTCATCTGGGGACCGCCGGTCGAGGCCGAGCGCCGCTTTCTCGAGTCGCGCCTCCAGGCCGAGGTCGGTCGCCCCGTCCTCGACGTGTTCGGCGGTGAGCTTTCCGCGTTCGGCCTGGTCGGCTATCGCTCCTCGACGACCGCGCGGCAGGAGGGGATGTTCTTTCACGACCGCACCTCCCAGGGCGCCTTCGGCGGGGTGCGCCTCGACTGGCAGCCGCCGGCGCGCCTCGCCCTCGTGCCGGGCGTGCGCGCCTCGGTCGTCAAGGACCTGCAGCCGCGCAACGCGCTCTCCGGTTGGCGCACGACGATCTCCCTCGCCGTGATGTTCTGACGCTCGCCGCGGCCGAGCGCCGTCAGATGACGGCTTTGTCATCCGCGAGACATGAACGTGCCACGTCGCACGACTACTCTTCACGATCAGTGCGCGCTGGAACGGCGCGCGGGAGGAACGATGAACCGTCTGACGCAACTCCTTGCCATCCTCACCTCGACGGCGGCCGCGACCGTGCTGGCGGCCTCGATACCGTGCTCGATCCACCCGCCCAAGGGCGCCTCGACGGCCGAACTCGCCAAGCTGGCCAAAGTGAGTCAGGCCGACGCGGAGACCGCCGCGAAGGCGTCGTTCAAGAAGCCGGCCGACGTCACCGTCGCCGAGTCCGAGCTCGAGGCCGAGCACGGCTGCCTGATCTGGTCGTTCGACATGAAGGTGAAGGGCGTGCGCGGCGTGCGCGAAGTGCAGGTGGACGCCGGCAACGGCAAGGTTCTCTCCTCCGTGTACGAGAGCCCGGCGAGGGAAGCGGCCGAGAAGAAGGCCGATCGGCACACGCCCACGACGAACCAGCGTTGAGTGCCCCGGCGATGAACGAATGAGCGCTCGCCGCGAGCCACGGATCGTCGATCGTTTGCCGGAACGCCCGGGGGGGCCCCGGGCGTTCCGGCGCAGGGGGTTGGCCGCGCCCGGCGGAGGCGCGGACCGCTTCTCAGGTTGCTGTGATAGGCTCGCGGGCCAGATGCGTTGGCTCGCCCCGTGCGTTGCGGCGCTCGTCCTGACGGCGGCTGGCTGTGTCCACTTCCAACCGCGGCCGATCTTGCCGGAGAAGACCCTGGCGGCGTTTTCGGCCCGCACGCTCGACGGTCCTGATCTGCGTCGCTTTCTGCACGACAACCAGGCCAGTTCGCCGGCTTCGGGGCAGCCGTGGGACCTGCAGCGGCTCACGCTGGCGGCGTTCTTCTTCAGCCCGGATCTCGACGTGGCCCGTGCCGATCTGGCCGCCGCCGAGGCGGCGAGAATCACCGCCGGCGGGCGTCAGAACCCGTCGCTGGCGTTCTCGCCGGGGTACAGCACCTCCACCCCCGCCGGGTCCATTTCACCGTGGATCCTGACCTTCAACCTCGACATCCCGCTCACCACGGCGGGCAAGCGCGGCTACGCGATCGCGCAGGCGTCGAGGCTCGCCGAGGGAGCGCGCTTCCAGTTCGCCACCGCGGCGTGGACGATCCGCAGCCGCGTCCGCGCCAGCCTCGTCGAGCTCGAGGCCGCGGCCGCGGCCGAGACGCTGCTGCGGGAGCAGGAAGCGATCCTGGCCGAGAACGTCGAGCTGCTCGACCGCCAGCTCGCGGCCGGAGAGGTCGCGCCGCCGGACGTCACGCAGGCGCACCTGGCGCTCGCCTCCGCCCGCGCCGCGCTGGCCGACGCCGCCGCGCGGGTGACGTCCGCGCGCGCGGCGCTCGCCGACACGATCGGCGTCCCGGCCGAGGCGCTCGCCGGCGTCACGCTCTCCCCCACGGGCCTCGACG
>JAJXUY010000302.1 GCA_021782525.1 Acidobacteriota bacterium
GCCTCACCATCCGCCTCATTCCGCGGGCGGCCCGGGCCGGGGCGGCCTGGGTGCGCTCAGGGCGTCACGCCGAGCTGGCGGAGGAAGTCGCAGAGGTCCCAGTAGTCGGCGTTGCGGACGATCTTGCCGCCCACCACCTCCGCGATCGACGCGCCGTTGATCGAGAAGCGCCTCCGGGTCGCGGGGAGGTCCGGCAGGTCGCCGGTGTGCGTCCCCGACATGACCCACTCGCACCCGACCCAGCGGCCCGACGAGAACAGCGACGAGAGCTCGAACGCCGTGTCGGGGATCGCCGCGAACGTGGCGGCCACCCAGGCGCCGAGCTCCGCCTTGCCGCGGTAGACGGCTCCGCGCGCGTGGTTCTCGTAGACGCAGTCGTCGGCGAAGAACGCGAGCACACGGTCCTTGCGGCGCGCGTTCCATGCCTCGAGGTACTCCTGAAACATCGAGATCGCCCCGAGCTCCCGCCTGACCTCGGTCATCGCGCCCTCCCGGCCCCCGGCGGCGCCGCCGTCCGGACCCGCGACGCCCCACGTGCCCGCGAGCACGGCCCCTTGCCGCCAAGCGCCCAACCCTCGTCGTCGTTGTCGCAGGTAGTGTACTCCCGCCGGGCCGCCGCCGGCCACGGGGAGACGGCCCGGGGAGCCCGTACCCGGGTGGCCGAGACCCGCCGGTTCCATCGCGGTCGCCGGCCGGAACAACGTCCGGTCGGGCGACCGGCGCCGGCGCACCGGCCCTGGCGGCCCACCCACGCCCACCGGGCTGCGAGAGGCCGGCCGCCGCCGCCAACCGTGGCCGCGTCGGATCGTGCGCCTGCCGCCCCGTCCTCGAGGTGCGCCACGAGGAGCATCTGGTGCCGTCGATCAACGCCGGCCATCGCAGCGCCACCGCCACGGGACTCCAGGCCTGATTGCCCGCGTGGTGATGGTCGAGCACGCAGCCCCGCCGCAGGCGTGTCGGAGTGCCGCGTCCCTCCGAACCAGCGCGCCTCGCCATCGGAGCGAGCCACGCCGAGTCCGCTCGGAGTCACCACGAGCCGCCGCGACGCGGCACGCGCCCGACGCCCCCGCTTCTGGGAGTCATCCAGGTCTGGCTTCCGCGGCGGAGTCAGACCGCGGCGACCCGGGGCCCACCGCTGCGCAAGCACAGCGCCGTCCACACCGAACCTGCAAGGTCGAGACAGCCGAAGAGCGCGAGCTGCGGTGCCGCCAGCTTGAGAGCGGCAAAGAGAGCGAGGCACACGAAGACGAACGCCCGCACGATGACCGTCCAACGGAAGAACTCGACGAGTTCCCGCCTCGCCGCCTGCACGTAGTAGAACGCGAGGCACAGCACCAGGACCCCGACCACCCGGATCCACACCTCGGTGGTCGCCGCAAACCCGAAGACCCGCAGGAGAACGTTCGGGACGACCACGAGGACCAGCCCAAGCACCACGAGGTAGAGGCTGAAGATGAAGACGCTCGTTCCACTCTTGCTCATGTCGCCCTCCTCAGGCTCTCAGCCTATTCGCACGACCAGCCGCACCACCGTGGCATCGAACGCTTGCCCCGGCCGGCCGCGAAAACCGGCGCGCCCGTCGCGCTCCTGCCGGGGGCGTGACGGGCTGGGCCGCGCTCCGGCGCGGCGTCACGGCGCACCGTGGCACGGGTCAGCCTCCTGGGCCGAGGACCGGGCCCAGAGGCCGCGCTTGGCCTCCTGCGCCCGGTGCTGGGCTTCCTCCACCTTGGCGTCGACGACGTGACGAGGGCAGTACGCGACCAGCCCCTCGGCGACCAGGTCGATGCGCACGTCCACCCCGTGGCGAAGCACGACACCGGTCGGTAGCCGGCCCGCGTCCAGGTAGCCGCGGACGCGCACCCGCACGCTCTTGCCGACGAGGCGTTCGCGCAGGAGTGCCGCCGCGCGATCGGCCAGTGCCGGCAGGTCGCGCGGCGGACGGATCCCGTCGAGCTGGAAGCGGTGGCTGCCCCTGCCGTACGCGATGACCAGCACGTCCGCACCGACAACCTCCGTCACCTGGCCCGACCACACCTCCTCGGCGATGGCCTGCAGCCCAGGCCCTTGGCCAAAAGCGGACGAACCGGCCACGGCCACCGTGAGGAGCACGCACCCCGCACGCGCCAACGAGCGTCCTGGCATCATCACCTCCCTTGCTCGTGCCACCCCGCGCCGCCGTTCGGCCGCCCGAGGGCTGGCGCGCGGGTTGCGCGCGCGAGCGGCCTGACAGCCGCGTGGGACGGCTGCAAACGCCCGCGAAGCGACTTGACGTTATGGCGTTCTAGCACGATGTTGCGCCTCATGAGTGACGCTCGCCGCGTGACCGTCTACTTCGAAGCGAACGTTCATCGCGCGCTGAAGCTGAAGGCGGCCGCCAGCGATCGCTCGGTCTCCGAGGTGGTGAACCATGCTGTGCGCGCGGCCCTCGCCGACGACGCCGAGGATCTCGAGGCGTTCGAGAAGCGAGCCAACGAACCCGGGCGGGCGTTCGAGGACTTCGTGAGGTCGCTGAGGCGAAGTGGGAAGCTATAGCCTCCGCATCAAGAGCTCTGCGGCCAAGGAGATCGAGCGGATCGAGCCGAAGAAGGCCCGCCGACGGATCGTCGCTCGCATCCAGGGTCTGGCGGCGGACCCACGCCCACCGGGCTGCAAGGGGCTCGCCGGCGCGGCCGAACGCTACCGGTTGCGGTAGGCGGCCTACAGGATCGTGTACCAGGTTCGCGACCTCGAACTGGTGGTGGTCCTGGTCGAGGTCGGGCATCGGAGCCAGGTCTACAAGAGCCGCTAGCCGCCTGACGCAACCTTGGCGGACTCGGGGGAGATGAGGAACGCGAGCGTCGCACGCTCGGGGCGCTTGCCCGTTGGCCGTCACCTTGGTCCGAAACCTCCTTTTGAGGCTGATTATGCGCCTTTCGCACGGTCATGGCGGGGGTCGGGACCGGCGGCGACGGAGGCCGTTCGATCCGTCCACAGGGTGAGCGTTTCGCTCGCGCTTCCCCCGCCCCTCCCCGCCAGTCGGCCGCCGTGTCGGCCGCGGCCTGCCGGGCCGTCGCCCTCGCAAGGCGTTCCAGCCACGGCGCCGCGCGATCCGGCGCCTTCCGGCGCAGGACCGGCCGCGCGGCGCGCACCTGACGCCCGGTTGACGCCGGCACCTGCCCCGCGGACGCGCCCCGAGCAAGGGATACCGCGGCCTCGGATTTCCCCTGGCTCCTTCCGGGAGCTCGTGCGACGGAGCCAGGCGCCCCCGGAGTGAAACAGAAGCGGGAGCCGCGCGTATCCTGGGATGGCGATCGCGACGGAGGGACGATGGAGATCCGCTACGTGGCCCCGCTCCAAGGCGCCTGGGCGCGCATGAAGAAGATCCTCTTCAACCCGTTCGACCTCGGCAAGTGGCTGGTGATCGGCTTCTCGGCCTGGCTCGCGCGCCTCGCCGGCGGTGGCGGCGGCGGCGGGATGCGCGTCAACCCGAGCCGCGGCCACGTGGCGGCGCCCCAGGTCGGGCGGCTCGTGCGCGAGGCCTGGGCGTACCTCCGGTCCCACCCGAACTGGCTGACGCTGGTCATCGTCGGCGCCGTCGTG
>JAJXUY010000303.1:0-580 GCA_021782525.1 Acidobacteriota bacterium
GGCCGCGCGCTCGACCACGTCCGCGGCGGGGGGCGGCGGCGGCTCCATCACCGGCGGCGCGGCTGGCGCGCCGGTGTCGTGCCGCAGCAGGTAGAGCTCGGCCGGCACCTCGACGACGACCGGCCCCGGCGTGCCGGCGCGGGCGAGCGCGAACGCGCGCCGGACGGTGGCGTACAGCTCGCCCGCCTCGCGCACGGGGAACACCCCCTTGGCGAGCGGGCCGACCACGGCGAGCTGGTCGATCGCGTGCAGCTGGTAGGCGCGGCCGGTGTCGCTGCGGATCCCGCAGGCGAGCACGACGAGCGGGATGCCGTCCATCGCCGCCTCGGCGATGCCGGAGAGCGCGTGCGTCATCCCGGCGCCGGGGACCAGGTTGACGACGCCGACCCCCGCCGAGCTGCGCGAGACGCCGTCGGCCATGAACGAGGCGCACTGCTCGTCGGTCACCAGCACCGGCGTGACGCGGTCCGAGGCCGCGAGCGCGTCGTACAGCTCGATGTTGTGCGTGCCGGGGATGCCGAAGGTAAACGCCGCGCCCTCGTCCTCGAGGGCACGCACCACAGCCCGTGCGCCGGACTCG
>JAJXUY010000303.1:590-3577 GCA_021782525.1 Acidobacteriota bacterium
ATGCCGGCAGCTCCGGGAGGCGGGCGCGCACGCGCTCGGCGACGCGGTCGGCGAGCGCCATGATCGTCACGTACGGGTTGATCTCGGAGCAGCGCGGGAACAGGCTGCCGTCGGCGACGAACAGCCACGGCACGCCGTGCACCTGCCCCCAGGCGTCGGTCACCGAGTCGGCCGCGTCCGCTCCCATCCGGCACCCGCCCATCAGGTGGGCGCTGGAGATCGAGACCTTGCCGAGCTTGAACGGCGCGCGGGTGATCAGCTCGTCGAGTTGCCCCGCCTGGCTCGCGTCGATGAAGAAGCTCGCCCCGGCGGGGGCGTGGACCCGCCGGCACCCGGCGGCGAAGAAGATGCGCGCCGCCGCGCGCTGCGACGCCACCAGGGCGTCGAGCACTTCGTCGGTGAAGCGGTACTCCACCACCGGCTCGCCGTCGCGGTCGAGGACGACGCGGTTCTCCGCGAGCGCCGGGTCGACGGCCAGCACCAGGATCATCTGCATCCGGTCCATGCGGCGCATCAGCTCGGCGTGCTCGGCCCCGAAGCCGATCAGGTTCTTCGCCGTGGTGAACGGGAAGTACATGCACGTCTCGAGCAGGAAGCCTTCTTCGACGAAGTGGTCGCAGTAGTAGCTCTTCGGGTGGCCGAAGTAATTGGTGATCGGGCGATCGTGCTCACCGACGAGGATGAGCGCCGGGTGCGCGGTCAGGTAGCGCCCGAGCGCCGGCAGCCGCACCGGCAGGCGCGAGCGCAGCAGCAGGGCGGGGGAGTTGACCGCGCCGCCCGCGACGACGATCGCGCGGGCGCGCACCCGGTAACGCCCCGGCTCCCAGCGCGACGGCTCGCCGAACGGCGGGTTGGCGACGGTCGCCGTGCACTCGCGCTCCCCGATCGCCTCGACCTTGCAGTTGGTCACCACCTCGACCCCGGCCGCCTCGGCGGCGGGGAGCTGGACGCGGTTGGTCCCCTGCTTGGCCGCGTTCGGGCAGCCGAGGTTGCACACCCCGGCGCCGCGGCACCCCTTGACGTTGATCGGGAACTGCTCGACCCGGTAGCCGAGGGTGCGGCAGGCGTCGCGGAAGAGGCGGTTGTTGTCGTTGAGCTTGTCGTCCTCGAGCAGGTGGACGTTGTTCTCGCCGAGCGCCTTCTCGGAGCGGCGGCGCAGGTCGGCGAACTCGAGGCCGGGGACGTTCCAGCGCGCCAGCACCGGCTCGGGGAGCGGCAGCGACGTGCCGGTGTAGACCACGGTCGAGCCGCCGTAGGCGCGCCCGAACGCGAGCGTCATCGCGCGGTCGCGGGTGAGGACGCCGCCGGAGTCGAAGTACAGCTTGTCGGCCATCTCGACCTCGCGGCCGGTGTACTCGGACTCGCGCAGCTTCGCGCCCCACTCGAGCACCGCGACGCGCAGCCCCTGGCGGGCCAGCGGCGCCAGCTCCTTGGCCACCGTGCCGCCGCCGGCGCCGGAGCCGACGATGACGACGTCGTAGCTCTTCTCAACCATGGAGGCGCTCGTTTCCGGCGAACGACGGGGCGTAGCCGATCGTGCCCCACGTCTCGGGCTGGCCGTAGTAGCCCATGAATACGAGCGCCCGCAGCCCCCAGAGGCCGCCGCGCAGCTTGGCGAGCGGCGCGTCCATCAACCAACGCAGCACGGCGTCCTGCGCGGCCGGTGCCAGGCGGTCGAACGAGGCACCGTACCGCAGCGCCGGCGCCCAGCGCAGCACGCTCAGGAACAGCGCGAATTGGCGGCGCAACGCGGGCGCTCGCGCGGCGAGCGCCGTGCCCACGATCGCGTTGAAGCGCTCGCGCCCCGCCCCGTCGAGGCCGGCGACCGCCGGCACAACGCGTCCCGCGACGGCGAGGAAGGTGGCCCAACGCTGCCGGTCCAGGGGTGTCACCGGGCCATTACAGCGCCGCGCGAGTCGCAGCGTCAAGGGGAAGGGGCGGCGCCGCGGCCTTCACCGGCTCCCGCGCGTCGCCGGGACGGCGTAGACGTCGACGCCGTCGGCGGTGCCGATGCGGGTGAGCGCCGCGCGCAGGGCGAGGACGCGCCGCAGCTCGGCGCGGGTGGACGCGAGCGGCAGGAGCGACGCCGGCGTGCCGCCGCCGTAGCCGGGGGTGACGACGAGGGTGCGGACGTCGCGCCGCTGCAGCTCGCGCAGCACCTCGCCGCCGTCGCGGGCGCGCGCGACCCACTCCTGCAGCGGCGGCGTGCCCATGACGCCCTCGCAGATCCACGGCCGGTCGAAGTACAGCGGCGCCGGGAAGTCGAGCGCCATGACGGTGCCGCCCGCAGGCTGGGCGTTGACGAGCTGCGCCGCGCGCCAGCCGGGCACCGTTTGGGCGAGGAACTCGTTGCGGCTGACCCTGCCGCGAATGTAGTCGAGCGGCTGCTGGAATGTGAGGAGGAACCACACGCCGGTCGCCAGGGAGGCGAGGACCGGAACGGCGGCGAGCCAGTGGAGGAAGCGCCGCCGCGTCGCGGCGACGGCGAGACCGGCCAGGCCGGCGAGGGCGAGGAACATCGGCAGCAGGTACCTGGTCGGCGGCCGGAACCCCAGGCCGACCGCCAGCGTCGCCGCGACGGGGAACGCAAACGGCCGCGCGCGGCGGTCGACGACGGCGAGCGCGAGCGCGAACAGCGCCAGCAGGTTGTGCCATCCGGCCAACTCACTGACGTCCGCCGCCCCCTGCGCGAGACCCCAGCGGATGCCGAGGAACCCCGGTGCCCGAGCGTGGTAGGAGGTGGCGTAGCCGAGCGTGGCGGCGCTCGCGCCGGCCACGGGGAGCCCAAGGAGCGTTCGCCCGACCGGGAAGAACGGGTCGCCGGTGGCGAGCGCGCTGTGGAGCGCGAACGGTCCGAGGATCGCGATCACGGGGATCGCGAGCCCGGCCGCGGCGCGCCACGTCCGCCGTCTCCCCGCTCGAACGATCACCGCCAGCGCCAGGCCGGCGGCGAACGGCGCAGCCGTCAGCTTGCTCCCCAAGGCGCC
>JAJXUY010000304.1 GCA_021782525.1 Acidobacteriota bacterium
CCGGCCCGAGCTCGCCGCGGGCCTCGACGACATCGAGGGGTTCTCGCACCTCTACGTGGTGTGGGCGTTCGACCGCGCCGAGGGGTACGACCTGCGCGTCACCCCCCCGACCGACACGCGCCCGCATGGCGTCTTCGCCACCCACTCGCCGCGCCGTCCCAACCCGATCGCGCTCACGATCGTGCGCTTACTCCGGCGCGATGGCGCCAGGCTTCACGTCGCGGGAGTGGACATGCTCGACGGGACGCCGATCCTGGACATCAAGCCGTGCACCTCGAGCGTCCCGGCGGCCGAGCTGGAACGCGGTTGGCTCGCCGAAGCCGAGCGCGAGCGGCGCAGCGGCTGACGCGGCGGCCGCGCCGCGGCCTCAGGTCTGCAGCACGCCCCAGCGGGCGGGGGGGATCTCGCCCTGGTGGGCGCACGCCGCGATGCAGGCGGCCACCGTCTCGCGGGTGCGCGCCGGGTCGAGGATGCCGTCGACCCAGAGCCGGGCCGCGGCGTAGCGCGGGTCGGCTGAGGCCTCGTAGCGCGCCCTCGTCTCCGCAAGCCGCGCCCGTTTTTCCTCCTCGCTCACGTCGTTGCCGCGGTTCTTGAGCTGGATCGCCAGCAGCGTCTGCGCCGCCTGCTCGCCGCCCATCACCGCGATCGACGCCGACGGCCAGGCGAAGATGAAGCGCGGGCCGTACGCCTTCCCCGCCATCGCGTAGTTCCCGGCGCCGTACGAGTTGCCGACGACGATCGTGATCTTCGGCACCGTGCTGTTGGCGACGACGTTGACCATCTTGGCGCCGTCCTTGATGATCCCCTCGCGTTCGGCGCGCGAGCCGACCATGAACCCGGTGACGTCCTGCAGGAACAGGAGCGGAATCCCCTTCTGGTTGCACAGCTCGACGAAGCGGGCGCCTTTGTCGGCGCCGTCGGCGTAGATCACGCCGCCGATCTGCATCTCCTTGTCGTGCGCTCCGAGCCCGCGGCGGCGCGCCACGACGGCGCGCTGGTTGGCGACGATCCCCACGGCCCAGCCGGCGATGCGGCCGGTGCCGCACACCAGCGAGCGCCCCGACGTCGCCTTGTACTCCTCGAACTCGGAGCCGTCGAGCAGGTGCGCCAGCAGCGCGTACGTCTCGTACGGCCGCGTCCGGTCGGCCGGCATCACCCCCGCGATCTCGTCCGGGTCCACCGCGGGCTCGGCCGGCCCGATGCGATCGAACGGCGCGAGGCGCGGCGCCGCGAGCTGCCCGACCCGCGCCCGCACCGCGGCCAGGCAGGTCGCGTCGTCGGGGAAGCGGTCGTCCACCACCATCGAGATGTCGGACTGCACCTCGGCGCCGCCCAGCGCCTCGGCCTCGATCTGCTCCCCGATCGCCGCCTTCACCAGGTGCGGACCGGCGAGGAAGATCGAGCCGGTGCCCTCGACGATGAGCGCCTCGTCGGACATGATCGGCAGGTACGCCCCGCCGGCGACGCAAGGACCCATGATCGCGGCGATCTGGTAGATCCCCGCGGCGGAGAGGCGGGCGTTGTTGTAGAACACCCGACCGAAGTGCTCCTTGTCGGGGAAGATCTCGTCCTGGAGCGGCAGGAACACACCCGCGGAGTCCACCAGGTAGACGAGAGGCAGCCGGTTCTCGAGGGCGATCTCCTGAGCGCGCAGGATCTTCTTGCAGGTGATCGGGAACCACGCGCCGGCCTTGACCGTCGCGTCGTTGGCGACCACCATGCAGGTGCGACCCGAGACCGCGCCGACGCCGGTGACGCACCCGGCCGACGGGGCGCCGCCCCACTCCTCGTACATCCCCCACCCCGCCCAGCCGCCGAGCTCCAAGAACGGTGCTCCGGGATCGAGCAGCGCGGCGAGCCGGTCGCGCACCAGCATCTTGCCTTGCGCGACGTGGCGTTCGGCCGCCTTCGCCCCGCCGCCGGCGCCGAGCGTCGCCTCCTCGGCCTGCAGCCGGGCCATGACGTCCCGCCACCGCCGCAGGTTCCCCTCGAACGCCGCGTCCCGCCGCACCGCCGCCAACTGACGCATCGCTCCCCCTTCGGGTCCGTAGGAGAGCGTACGCCATGGATCGACCGCCGCAAAGCCCCGCTCGCTTTCGCGGGGTGGCGGCGGTTCCGAATCGCCGAGACGTCAAAACGAAAACGGCCGCGGGTCGAGCCGCGGCCGGTGGGTTCGGGTCTTCCGGCGCTCAGTCGATCTTCAGCGTGGCCACCTTGATCGTGTCGCCTTCCTTCTCGCCGGTGACGGTGACGCGAATGGCGTTCTTCTTCGTGGTCTTCTGGAGCGCCGCCAGCGCCTCCTGGTTCCCCTTCTCGTCGAGCTTGATCCAGGTGCCGTCGGCGGTGAGCACGCCGTAGCCGCTCTTCGCGCACATCAGCAGGCAGTGCGTCGGGTGCGCGTCCGGGTCGGCCTTCACCTTGGCCAGGCAGTTGTGGTCGATCAGCGGCACATCTTTCCACGTCTCGGCCGCCGCGAAGGCCGGCACGACGACGGCAGACAGCAGCAACGCAGCGAGCAGCGATCTCTTTGACATTGCGGAGCCTCCTTTCGTCACCTGTCTAGCCAACGGTGCGCCGGACGGCCGCATTCCACCGTTCCACGCGCCCGCCTCGAGATCAAGGGTGCTGCCACCAGATCGTCAGCGACCCCGGCGGCGGCAGCGGGCAGGTGTCGTACAGGGAGTCCCCCTCCTGGCCCGAGATCAACACGGCGCTGCCGTAGTTCCAGCCGCCGCCGTGGTGGAACACGTTGTTGTTGCACTCGGTGAACCACGCCGAGAGGTTGGCCGCGCCCCACCCGAGATCGCCCCCGAACGCCTTGGCGACACCGTTCCAGATGTTCATCGTGGTGTGGTAGCCGTACGTCCCGCGCATCCCCTGGAAGATCGTGAACCAGACGTCCCACGGCGATGCGGGCGACCGGAAGTCGCCGCCGTACGGGTCGCCCGGCGCCGGGATCACGTCGCACGACTGCCAGACCACGTAGTCGGTGAGCTCGGCCGGGTTGTGGTAGCCCCCGAACCCGGTGATGTTCGGCAGGTCGATCACGTCGCAGCAGTTCTTCTCGGTGGTGATGAGCCAGGGCGCTCCGTGCCCTTCGATCAAGGCGAAGTTGACGGACCCGGGGAACGATGGGCTGTCGTCGGTGGCGGGGCTGCCGGTGGGCTCCCAAAGCCACGGATAGTTCCAGTAGAACTGGGCGTTCGTCACCGTCGGCCGCAACGGGTCCCAGAAGCGGAGGGTGGCGTTGGCGGCGTCGATGTTGGCGCCGAACCCCTGGGCATCGACCAGCCATCCGGAGTCGTCGTCGCGCAGCAGGTAGCGCCCGTACTGAATCGTGGTAGGCGCCTGGCACGCTAGCGTGGGAAGAAACGTACTGGTCTCCGGGAGCAGCGGCCGTGGCCCCTCGACGACGGGGAAGTTGAGGATCGGCTCGGGCGTCTTCTGCACGGCGGGCAGCAGCCAGGTAAGCCCCGTCCGCGTCCCCAGCGGGCCGGTAAACACGACCGAGAACAGGTACGCCGGCTGCAGGTACGGCCCGCCCTGCTCGTAGTAAATCAGTCGGGTGGAGACCA
>JAJXUY010000305.1 GCA_021782525.1 Acidobacteriota bacterium
GGCCCGGTCCGAGGCCGACCCCGCCAAGGAGCCGGAGGCGTACGCCGCGGCGGTCGAGAAGTACAAGGTGAAGTGCGCCGAGGAGCGCGAGAAGGTGCTCGCGGCCGGCGGCCTGCACATCTGCGGCACCGAGCGGCACGAGGCGCGCCGGATCGACAACCAGCTGCGCGGCCGCTCGGGGCGGCAGGGCGACCCCGGATCGTCGCGCTTCATCCTGTCGCTCGAGGACGACCTGATGCGCATCTTCGCCTCCGACCGCCTGCGCGAGTGGATGAAGCACCTGGGCATGGAGGAGGACATCCCGATCGAGTCGAGGATGGTCTCCAAGTCGATCGAGCGGGCGCAGAAGCAGGTCGAGGGTCGCAACTTCGAGATGCGCAAGCACCTGCTCGAGTACGACGACGTGATGAACAAGCAGCGCGAGGCGGTCTACCGCCTGCGCCGCGACGTGCTCGACGGGAAGGAGAACCGCGCCTGGACCCTGCGCGCCGCCCGCGCGATCACGGACTCGCTCGTCGAGTCGTACTGCCCCGAGGACAAGCACCCGGACGAGTGGGACCACGAGGCGCTCGAGCGCGAGTTCAAGGACCTGTTCGGCATGACCGCGGCGCAGGCCGACGTGTCGTGGGAGACGATCAACCGCCCGCAGCTGCTGGAACGGCTCGCCGCGGCGGTCGAGCAGCGCTTCGAGGAACGCGAGCGCACGCTCGGCGCCGACCAGTTCCGCCAGCTCGAGCGCTACCTGATCCTCTCGGTGCTCGACGCGCAGTGGAAGGACCACCTGCTCGCCCTCGACCACCTCAAGGAGGGGATCGGGATGCGCGCGTACGGGCAGCGCGACCCGCTGGTCGAGTACAAGCGCGAGTCGTTCGACCTCTTCCAGGAGATGATGGAGCGCGTCGAGGACCAGGTCGTGCAGTACCTGTACCGCGTCGAGCTGGTGCAGCAGGCACCCGAGCGCCGGCACCACCCGGTCGCCCACCGCGAGCAGAAGGCCGAGGCCTCGGGTCTGGCCGGCGAGCGCAGGGAAGCGCAGCACTCCCCCGGCTCCACGACGCCGACGACGGTGCGCCGTTCGACCCCGAAGGTGGGGCGAAACGACCCGTGTCCGTGCGGCTCGGGGAAGAAGTACAAGAAGTGTCACGGCGCCAACGAGGGCGCCGCCGCCTCGTAGCGCGGCCGCCGGACCGCCGGGCTGGCCGCGAGCGGCCGCCCCGTCCTCGGCAAGAGACAGCACGGGCCGCCGGATCGCTCCGGCGGCCTTGCTGTGAAAGGTAGGCGGTCAAGCGCTACGGTTGGACATCAAGGAGAGGAAAGGTTTGAGAGGCTGGGTTGGTGGGCCAATTTGAGTGGCTTGCCAAGTGGGTGCATGACCGCCGGCCTCCTCTCGTTCCCTTCGCCGACCTCGCGGTCTGCGGAGGCGTACTGCTTGCCTAGGCTTAAAGCAAGCATCGTGCCACGACTGGGAACCAACCCACGCGCCGCGGTCGCCGCGCCAGGCCGCTGCCCCGGCCGAAACGGCACGCAAGACGAGGCACCGGGCACCGGGCACCGGGCACCGGGCACCAAGGAAATGTGATTCGGCGCATGTGAAGGTGTCAAGGGTGAAGAGGTAACAAGAAGACGGGGGGAAGGAAGACGCCACGGGGCACCCAGTCGTTGCTTCCGTCTTCCGTCTTCCGTCTTCCGTCTTCCGTCTTCCGTCTTCCGTCTTCCGTCTTCCGTCTTCCGTGTTCCGTGTTCCGTCTCGCTTCTTCCAGCCTCCTCCTCACGCTTCGCTCCCGGAGCCGACCACGGGTGTATGCTCCGGCGCGTGGGTGAGCGGTCCTACCCTGTCGCTGCGCTCGAGGCCTCCGACCGGCGCAACCTCGTCTACCTGACGGCGCGGACGATCGTGATGCTCGGGCACCGCTTCCTCGTCCGCCCGCACGTCGAGATGGACGAGGAGATCGTGGCGCTCAAACGGCGCGGCGGCGCCGCGTTCCTCTACTGTGGTCTGCACAAGAGCCTGTGGGAAACCACCGGCGCCCTCGCGCCGCTCCTCCTTGCCGGCGTGCCGGTGCCGTACGTCGGCATGGGCGACAACCTCGTCCACGGGCGGCTGTTCCGGCGGCTGAGCTGGCAGATGGGGGCGTTCTTCGTGCGGCGCCCGACCAACCGCAAGGAGATGCTCGAGTCGGCGCGAAAGCTGCGCGACGACGTGCTCTCGTTCCTCGCGCACGGCCTCGACGTGATGGTGTTCCCCGAGGGGACGCGGAAGAACATCCCCGCGCACGCCCGCTACGGGGAATTTTTCCCCACCGCGTTCGACGCCGCGCTCGAGTACGAGCGCCACCAGGCCATCATCCTCGAGAGCAACCCGGGGCTCGAGCGCCGCGAGGCGTACATCGTGCCGTTCAACGTCGACTACACCCGGGTGCGCGAGGCCGAGGAGATGGTGGCCGACCACAGCGGCCGCCCGCGCACGCTGCACGTCCTCGACTCGCTCTCGATGGTCCGCAGCATCGGTGACACCTACCTTTCCTACGGCCGGCCGATCCGCGTCGCCGACCATCTCGACCTCGACCGCAAGGGGCTCGCCTCGCTCGCCCGGCAGCGTTGCCTCGACCTCGTCAAGATCCTCCCCGTCAACGTTGCCAGCCGCGCGATGCTGCAGTTCGAGCCCGGGGCGGCGGTGCCTCTGAGCGCGTTCGACGACGCGATGCGGCGGGTCCTCGAGTCGCTGCGTCCCTACGCCGACCGCTTTCGCGGCTTCCACCTCGGCGACGGGCAGCCCGAGATCCTCCGCCGCGCGGCGGGGGTGCTCGACTTCCGCCGCCTGGAGCCGGAGAACGTCCGCCTGTACCGCCTTTACGCGAGCTACATCGCGCACTACCTCGATCCCCCGCACGCCGCCGCCGCGTGAGCGGGTCCGGCCCGCGGCGCGAGCGCCGTGCCGGGCCGGGGCCGCACGGGCGCTCCCGCCTCGAGGTACAATCCGCCATGCCTGACCACGAGATCCCGCTGGCGCTGACGTTCGACGACGTGCTGTTGCTCCCGGGCCGCTCCGGCGTGCACCCCGGCGAGGTCGACGTCTCCTCGCGCCTGACCGGTTCGATCCGCCTCAACGTCCCCGTGGTCTCGGCGGCGATGGACACCGTCACCGAGGCGCCGATGGCGATCGCGATGGCGCAGCACGGCGGGATCGGCGTCATCCACCGCAACATGGCGATCGCCCGCCAGGCCGAAGAGGTCGACATGGTCAAGCGCTCGGAGTCGGGGATGATCGTCGACCCGGTCACGATCCACCCCGAGCGGCTCGTGCGTGAGGCGCTCGAGCTGATGGCGCGCTACCGGATCTCCGGGCTGCCGGTGGTCAACGAGCACGGCCAGCTCAAGGGGATCCTCACCAACCGCGACCTCCGCTTCTGCACCGAGACCGACCGGCCGATCGCCGACTTCATGACCAAGGACGGGCTGGTGACCGCGCCGGTCGGCACCACGCTCGAGGCGGCCAAGGCGCTGCTGCACAAGCACCGCATCGAGAAGCTGCTGGTGGTGGACGAGCAGGGCGCCCTCAAGGGCCTGATCACCGT
>JAJXUY010000306.1 GCA_021782525.1 Acidobacteriota bacterium
CCCGGCGCTCGGCGGCGTGATCATCGGCCACGAGGTCGCCCGCGCCCTCGAGGACGTGCCGTTCTACTTCACCGAGAGGAGCGACGGCGAGATGGCGCTACGGCGCGGCTTCGAGGTCCAGCCGGGGTGCCGGGTGCTGGTGGTCGAGGACGTGGTCACGACCGGCGGCTCGACGCGCGAGGTGATGGAGGTCGTGACCCGGCGCGGCGGGGTCGTCGTCGCCGCCGGCGCGATCGTCAACCGCTCCGGGGCCGAGAACCCGTTCGCCCCGCTGCCGTTCACCGCGCTGCTCACCGTCGACGTGCCGAACTGGGAACCCGCGGCGTGCCCGCTGTGCGCCTCCGGCGTCCCGCTCACCAAGCCGGGCTCGCGGCCCGAACGACATTAGGGTTGACGAGTTTCAAGTGATGGGTGGGTGGTCGCGGTAGGGATGAGGGAAAAGGGAAGAGGGAAGAGGGTAAAGGGCAAAAGGGCAAAAGGCAAAGGGAAGGCAAGACGGCGGCCGGTGGTGTCGTGGTCTTCCTTTTGCCCTTTTCCCTTTCCCCTTTTACCCTCTTCCTACGTTCTCGCTCCTCGCGCCGCCCAGATGACGTAGGCCCACCCGGCCACGATCACGCCGGCGATTGCCAGACGCGCCCAGCGCGGCAGCGGCGTCGGCACCTCGGGGACGGGCCAGCGCAACGCGGCCCACAGCGGCGCCGCGACGCCGCCGAGGACGAACGCCGCTCCCGCGGTCGCCGCGAGCGGGTTCGCCGCCAGCGCGGCGCCGAGGCGGCCGTGCAGCAGCGCGATCGCGGCGTGCGTGCTGCCGCACGTCGGGCACGGGATCCCGGTGATCGCCCGGAACGGGCACGCGGGCAGCAGCGGCGCCAGCGCCAGCCAGAACGGGCGCAGCAGCCACGCGGAAACCGCCGCCGCGCCCCAGAGGAGCGCCAGCTGGCGCTCCTCGCGGGTCGGCGGGCGCCACCTCACCGCGGCGCTCAGCGGCCGAACTGGCCGAAGTGGCCGAGGTGGCCGACGGCGGCGGCGATGGCCGCACCGAACGCGATCGCGATGATCGCCACGCAGACGCAGCACAGCACCACCGGCAGCAGCACCGCGAGCGCGGCCTTGCCCTGGGTCGTGCGGTGCGCGGTCGCGAGGCCGATCACGTAGAGGACCAGCGCCCAGAAGAACCCGATCAGGCCGCCGCAGAACGGCACGATCTGGAACACCTGCACCGTCCCCGCGTAGCACACGACCCGCACGGTCGCGGCGAACCCCTTCGTGGCGCCCCCGACGAGCATCAGGAACAGGTGCACGATCGCCGACCAGATGAACACGCCGAGCAGCACGAAGATCGGCGCGAACACCATCATCGCCAGGCTGAACGCGAGCGGCATCTGGAAGCCACGGTTCATCATCCCGGGCATCAGGTTGTGGATCACGCTGCGGAACGCAATGTTGTACGCCTGGCCGGCGATGATGCCGACCCAGCCGAAGATCACGGCGTACAGCAGCGACCGGCCGAGCGTGCCGGTCAGCGACATCCTGGCGAACGCCTGGCTCGGCGCGGTGAGGACGAGCTTGGCGGTCTCGTACAGCCCCTCGAGCGCGGGGTAGCCCGGCTGCTCCCACGGCAGCGGCTGCGCCTCGGGCGCCGGCGGCACGCCCCCGGGCGGAGGCGGCGGCACGGTTCCCGGCGGCTGCATCACCGGCGGTGCCGGGGGAGTTGGCGGGACTCCGGGAGGATAGGACGCGTCCATCGTGGCCTCCTTCACCTGAGCGACCCGCGTAGTGTAGCGCACCGCCGCGACGTCAACGCGCCGTTTTCACGGGCCGTGACCGCGGGAACCGTGTCGTGGCCTGTGTGTTGGTCGTAAGGCACGCAGGCCCGCGCCAGCGGGCCGGAGTGCCGAGTCCCTCCGCGCCGCGAGCGCCGCGTGGCTCCGCACGGCGGCGGACGCGCTCCACGCCCGCCCGCACATCGCTGTGAGAGACTCGGTGAGGGGCCGGCCGAAGGCCGCACTCCCGTCCGCCGGGATGGGAACGCAGTTCGGCCGGAGCGGCCCCGATGGAGGTGAGGCATGAGCGACCAGGCCATTCCGATGGCGCCGCGCAAGCGGATCGCGCTCGTTGCGCACGACAACCGCAAGCAGGCGCTGCTCGAGTGGGCGAAGTTCAACCGCGTCCTGCTCGCCGGCCACGAGCTGTTCGCCACCGGCACGACCGGCGCCCTGCTCGAGCGCGAGCTCGAGATGCCGGTGGCCCGGCTGCAGAGCGGCCCACTCGGCGGCGACCTCCAGATCGGGGCGAAGATCGCCGAGGGCGCCGTCGACTTCATGATCTTCTTCTGGGACCCGCTCGAGCCGCAGCCGCACGACCCCGACGTCAAGGCGCTGCTGCGCATCGCGGTCGTGTGGAACATCCCGGTCGCGTGCAACCGCGCCTCGGCCGACTTCATGATCTCCTCGCCGCTGATGGACGAGGAGTACGACCGCCTAGTCCCCGACTACGACACCTACCGCCAGCGCACCCTCCCGCCCCCCGACGCGTGATTGCGGCGCCCGCCGTTGCCCGACGGCAAGGCTTGCGTCTCGTCAACGGGATAGCTACCCGGTCCGGCAAAGTTGACAAACTGGCTGCGTTGCGACCGTCGATCCCGTCTCGGCCGCGGTTGCTGTGGCCGTGAGCCCAGCCGTGGGTTGGGCTGTGGTCACGGTAGAGGATGAGCAGACGGGCTGAGGAGCAGAGGGAGCAGAGAGGCTGAGGAGCAGAGGAGCTGAGGGGCTCAGGAGCGGAGGAGCAAGAGAGCAACGCCGGTGCGAGCCGGTTGGTGTGTTGGTCGTAAGGCACGAAGGCCCGTCAGGGCCGGAGTGCCGTTCGTGGCGAAGCGCTCGCCAATGGGAAGAGCGGTCGCGGCGCGGAGCGTTACGGCACTCCGTCCCACCGGCGGCGGGGCTGCGTGTCTTACTACCAACACACAGGCAACGACGATCGCAGCCCGCAGCGGATCGGCCCGCGACTCAAGGTCTCTACCGGCCACCGGCCCCCGGCCACGTCTCTCCGCCCCACGATCCACGACCCACGATCCACGACCCACGACCCACGGTCTTTGCGGACCACGGACCACGGACCACGGTTTCTACGCCATCGAGCGCAGCGCGCGGGCGAGGCGGACGAGCGCCTCCGCCGCGTTCTCGCGCGTGATGTCGAGGTACGGGCGGAAGCGGAGCGATCTCATGCCGCACGGCAGCACGAGCAGGTGCTGCTCGCGGCAGGCGACGATCGCCTTGTTCCTGACCTCGGGGTCGGGGAAGTCGAACGCGATCATCAGGCCGCGGCCGCGCGCCTGCGAGACCAGCTTCGGGAACTCGCGCTCGAGCGCCTGCAGCCCCTCGAGGAGGAACGCCCCCTGGACGCGGGCGTTCTCCACCACGTTCTCCGCTTCCACCAACTCGAGCACGCGGGTGGACCGCACCATGTCGGTGAGGTTGCCGCCCCACGTCGAGTTGATCCGCGAGGAGACGTGGAACACGTTGTCGGGGACGTTGTCGATGCGCGTGTTGCAGGCGATGCCGCACGCC
>JAJXUY010000307.1 GCA_021782525.1 Acidobacteriota bacterium
AAACTGCAGGGCTCTCGCTTTATCTACCGTTGGCGTGGCGGTGTGCGGTCAGCCCTTGAGCAGCGTCTCGCCGCGGGCGTCGGCGGCGAGCAGGGCGGTCGCGGCCTCGGCGTCGACGGCGCGCGAGAAGAAGAACCCCTGGCCGTAGCGGCAGTGCAGCGCGAGCAGCAGCTCGCGCTGGCGGCCGCGCTCGATCCCCTCGGCGACGACGTCCTTGCCCAGGTTGATCCCGAGCGTGACGATCGTGCGGATGATCTCCCACGAGTCCTCGTCGCTGTCCATGCGCGACACGAACGAGCTGTCAACCTTGAGCGTGTCGATCTCGAACCGGCGCAGGTACGACAGCGAGGAGTAGCCGGTGCCGAAGTCGTCGATCGAGAGCTTGACGTCGAGCGCGCGCAGCTGCGCCAGCATGTCCGCGGCGTAGCGGGCATGCTCCATGATCACGCTCTCGGTGATCTCGAGCTTGAGCGAGCGGCCGTAGACGCCGTAGTTGCGCAGCGTGCGGTCCACCTCAACGATCATGTCGGGGCGCATGAACTGGACCCCGGAGACGTTGACCGCGACGGTCAGCGGGGTGCTGCGGCGGAACTGCGCGGTCCAGATCCGCAGCTGCTTGCACACCTCGCGCAACACGCTGCGGTCGATCGAGATGACCAGCCCGGTCTCCTCGGCGACGGAGAGGAAGGTGCCGGGGAGGAGGAGCTCGCCGTCCGGGTGCTGCCAGCGCACCAGCGCCTCGAAACCGGAAATCCGCCCGCTGTCGAGCTCCACGATCGGCTGGTAGTGAACGCGGAACTCCTCCCGCTGGATGGCGCGGCGCAGGTCGTTCTCGAGCTTGAGCAGCGACACCGCGCGGGCGTGCATCCCGGCGTCGAACACCACGTAGCTGCCCTTGCCGAGCGCCTTGGCGCGGAACATCGCGGTGTCCGCGTCGCGCAGAAGGTCCTCGGCGCGGTCGTAGTCGCCGTCGCCGACCGCGATGCCGATGCTGGTGCTGGTGAACACCTCGTTCCCCTCGACCTCGAACGGGGCCGCGAGCTCGTCCTGAATGCGTTTGGCCGCGCGCACGGCATCGTTGACGTCCGCGATGCCGTCGAGAAAGACGGCGAACTCGTCGCCCCCGACGTGCGCCGTGATGGCACGGGCGTCCCCCGGGGCGGGGGCGTCGGGCAGGCAGCGCCGCAGCCGCTCGGCGACGAGGCGCAGCATCTGGTCGCCGACGCGGTGGCCGAGAGAATAATTGATGTTCTTGAACCGGTCGAGGTCGAGGAAGAGGAGCGCCGAACTCCGGCGCTCGCCTCGCTCCCGCCCGAGCACGGCGGCGATCCGCTCCATCAGGTTCCCGCGGCTGAGCAGGCCGGTCAGCGGGTCGAGGCCGCGCGTCTCCGTGATGTCGGTGTGGGTGCCGGTCACGCGGATCGCGGCGCCGGCGCCGTCGCGTACGGCCACGGCGCGGCACAGGGCGTACGCCCAGCTCCCGTTGCTGCGCTGAATGCGGTGGCACGCCTCGACGGCCGTCGCCCGGCCCTCGAGCAACGAGGCGACCGCGCTCTTGAGTGCATCGAGGTCCTCCGGGTGGACGCGCCTGAACCACTCATCAGGTGAGACCCCGATGTCCTTCGCCCGGTAACCGAACTGGGTCTTCCACTCCGGGGCGAAGCGGATCTCGCCCGATCGCAGGTCCCACTCCCACCACGCGCCGGGCGCGGCCCCCGGCGGGCGGTCGGCGCCCTCGGCCCCGGCCGGCCCGAGACCGCCCGTCAGTTCGGGCGCCGCGGTGGGCCCGGCCACCTCCCCGGCAACCGGCCTCGCGGACGTCGCGAGTGTGGGCGCCACCGGTGCGACAGGCTCAGGACCCTCGTCGCGCGTCCGGGGCGCCCGGCCCATCAAGCGGCGCAGCCAACTGGCCGAAGGCGGTGCCGCCGGCGCCGGGCCGGGGTCCCGGCGCTCTCCTGCTCGCGGCTCGGCCGAAGACGCGGCCGCCGCCTCCAGGTCCGCCACCCGGTCCGCGAGGCGCTGCCGCTCCGCCTCCACCTCGGCGTGAGCGTTCCGCTCCGCTGCGAGCCGCTCGGCCGCGGAAAGCCGAAGCGCCAGCGCGTCCGGCTTGAGCGGCCAGATCACGTCGTCGGCGCCGGCCGGGAGCTCGCGCCCGCGGTGGCCCCCGTGGCCCCCCGCCACGACCATCACAACACACGACTCGCCGCCCGGAAGCCCACGGATGCGACGGATGAGCCCGTCGAGCCCCGATTCCGGCGGCCCTTCGCCGAGCACGACCAGCGGGTGGCGCCCGGTCTGGTACGCGGTCCACGCGGTCTCGACGTCCTCGCACACGGTCACGGGGTGTCCCGCGGCCGCAAGCGCGGTCACCAGGGCCCCACGCGCACGGAGACCGGCCTCGAGCACGAGGACAGGCCGCGCGGTTGCTTCGAGATCAGTCACGTCCATTCTCGCCGTTCGATGATAGCGCACGCCCGCCGGTGCCGGCCGCCCGTCCGCCGACCCGACCGGCCGGAGGGTCGGCCGAGCGCGCGCCTAGGAGCCTGTCGCGCATCGACTCCGGCTGCGGCTCGCGCTGGCATACCGCTGGCCGCGTTGGCCTGCGCGAAATGTCCTCGACGTAGGCTGCAGCTACGTCTGCGGGCAGTTCGCTTGTCCGCCTTGCCAGCGGGCGCCATCGCGACCCTCGCTCCCGTCGCTATGCGCGACAGGCTCCTAGCGGCGATGCGGTTCGCCATGGGACGCGCCGTGCTCGGCGGCGAGCCTCTCGATCAGGGCGACGGGGACCGCGCCCGCCACCGTGACCACGGCACCGTGGAGGCGCACCTCGACGCCGCGAAGGGCGCCGACGAGTTCCGGCTCCGAGGCCTCGAAGTGCAGCCGTGCCGCAGCGATCGCCCCCTTGATCGTGTCGCGCAGCAACTCGGCGTTCTCCGGGGTGTCGGCGATGGCGGTGCCGGAGAACTTGAGCGCGTCCCCCAGCATCGCTTGCGCCACGACGCGGCGCACGGTGCCGGAGGCGAACAGGGCGCCGCGCACGGTCTCGGCGCCCTCACCGTGGGTGTGCTCGGCCGCGGCCCGGGCGCGCGACCGCACCGCGGCCGGCACCGTGGCGACCATCCAGAACGGGGCGCCGAGATCGAGACGGCCGCTGCCGACCTCGGCCGCGGCGAGCTCGGGGAGCGGGTGCGGCGGGGCCAGCGCCATGGTCACGGCCGCCTCGTCGCCCACGACCACCAGCTCGGGCGACGGCAGCGCGACGACGGCGGGGCCGCCGCCTTCGTCGTCGGACGCGAGCCGGTACGCCGGCGAACCGGCGATCGTGAACGGGTGCGCCCCGCGCTTGACCAGCGCCGTGCCGAGTGCGGCGGTGTCGTACCGCCCGGCGAGAAGTGCGACCCCGCCGGTGCGCTCGCCGTCGGGGACGGCGGCGATGACAGCGACGTCCACGTCACGCAGCGGGTCGAGGCCGGCGTCCTCGAAGAAGCGGCGCCCGTCGCAGTCGGTCACGTGCAGGGCGCGCTGGCGCACGAGCCAGGCGTGGACGGCCGGCT
>JAJXUY010000308.1 GCA_021782525.1 Acidobacteriota bacterium
GGGTGCCGGCGATCGGGATCGCCGGTTTGGCGCGGTGGTTCGTGAGCGGGATCAGACGCTCCCCGACCCCACCCACCAGCACGAACGCAAGTGATTCGATATGGGCCATTCCCGCTGCTGCCTTCCTAAGCTTGTCGCGTCAACTTTGATGATACCCCCGGCGCGAAGCCGGCGCTCCGATCGACGCCCGCTCGGGCCATTCTGCAGTCCTCTCGACCAGCCGGCCGGCCAGGTGCGGCCGGATCGCCCGGATCGGTACCGGATCGGCACCATGTCGATCGATCGGATCGGTACCACGCCGATAGGGATCGACCATTTTCGGCTCAGGCTCGCCTTGCTGCGTTTCTTTCGGACAACCGTCACCACGTGCCGGAACCTGGCACGGTAAGAGGCGGTATCCAATCGGGGCCTCGTGCGGCGGGTCGCCTCGGCCGCGGCCGAGCGGCGGTCCGGCGCGCGCAACCTCAACAGCGGCGGCGTGCTAATGTGACACGTGAAGGGAGACCGAGATGGCCGAGATCGCCGCGAAGCGTCCGGGACGCAACGAGCCGTGCCATTGCGGCTCCGGGAAGAAGTACAAGCACTGCTGCCTCGCCAAGGACGAAGAGGAAGACTGGGCCGCGCAGGAGCGCCGGGCCAGCGCCGCGCCGCAGGCGGCGCCCCCCGAGGAGGCTCCCGCGTCGCACACGCCACCACCGCCGCGGGCCGTCAACCGGCCGTGGAAGGACGCCGGCCGCCGGATGCCGGGCTCGCGTCGTATCACGACACCCCGCAAGGCAGGCTAGACCGGCAAGCGGCACCGCGATCTTCGCCGCCAAGTACGCAAGGTCCACCGTTGGGGGCTCCGCCGCACACGAAACGCGCGGGTCAGGCGATCGCTCCTCATGGGTGGCAGGTCCGGTGAAGTTGACAAACCAACCCTGGAGCCGCGCCGGCCTGGCGCACGTAGCGGGTCTCGCGTCCCCGCCACGTTGAGGATGCCGGCGCACGCCACAGCTCGGCGCCGGCGGCTCGGGGGTGCTCGCCTTCGCCTCCGTGATCGACAACCTCACCAACGACCCGACCACGATCACCATGCAGCGCTGACCGGCGCCCCGGCGTCCGTTCGCGATCGGTACGTCGTATCACCATCTCCGCCGTCGGGACGAGGCTCCCGCTTCAGAATGCCGGACCACGCCCGCGGGTCCATCGTCGCCTCGCTGCGGCCACGCCCGATGCGTATATCCAGGCCTCCGCGACCGGGTTCTCGAGCGCTCCCGCCCGCCGGGGCGCGGAATAGGCGGCGTCGGACGGCCGGTTCTCCCTTCCGAGACGCAAACCGTCAGATCGAGAGTTTCAGACGCTCGGAGAGAGGTGGGTGGCATGAAGGCGGTCGTTCGTTCGGGTGCTCTCGGCGGGCTGCTGCTCCTCGGTGCGGTGGCGTACGCGGCGGGACCCGCGCGCAACGTCAGGTCCGCGCGGCACCTCAACCTCGCCGCGGCCCAGCGGCTCGGCCATCAGGCGTTCGAGAGGGTCATCGACGCCCAGAGGGCCAACGAGTGGGAGATGGGGGGGCACCCCCAGAAGACCAAAGACCTGCTGGACCAGGCCGGCCGGGAGCCCAAGCTCGCGGCGCAGGCGGCCAACCGGAGCCGCTGATGGCGCCTCGCGGTGACGCCCGGCCAACCGGCCGCCGAGACCGGACGGACGGCGAAGGAGGCTCACGGCCTCGTCCGAGCCCGGTCGAACAAAGGTTCAAGGAAAGGGCGCGGGGGCGAGCGGCCCCAGGCGTCCTCCCCCGAGTCGAGGCCGCGACCGCGGACCGGCGCCCGGGCGGGGTCGTCGAGTGCGTTTTGATCCAGGCGCAGTAGGTTCCCCGGACATTGGTCACGGGCCGGGGTTGCACGGAAGGGAGGGCACGATGAGAACGTCTCCAAGCTGTCGGTCCTCGATGCCGGGCCGCTTCGCGAGCCTGTTCGGTACCCTGCTGCTGGCGGGGTGGCCGGCCTTGGCGCAGGGTCCGGAGGTCACGAAGGAGTGCGTGATGCTACCGGCCGCCAAGGTGAGGGCGGTGTTCGGCGCATTCGACGACGTCATGGCGTCCGGTGGTTACATCCCCGGAGGCGAGGTTCCGCACGTCGCGAAGGTGCACGAGATGAGCATCAGCACCTGCGTCTTCCGGCGCCAGTCGACGCGCGAAGTGCTGCAGATCATCGCCAACTGGTACCCCTCGTTCGACGACGCCGCCGAGGGCTTCGAGCACGCCAGCCAAGCGGAGAGCCACGGCGTTCCCTACTACACGAAGGGCGTCAAGAAAGGCCCGATCCAGGTCTTCGAAGGCAACGGCCGTTCCCTCGCCTACCTCAGCAACAGCGTCGTGATGGCCCACTGGCTCGTCGTCAAGGGAACGAGCGTGCAGCCCGCCGACGTTCCGGGCAAGCGCCTCACCCCCCTGCTCGTCTCGATCCTCTGCCCGGAGTTCCCCACGTGCAAGATCCCGGCCCTCAAACCGTGACCCCGGACACCCCGCCGCGCGCCGTACCGCGGCCGGGCGGTCGGCGGGCGGCGTAGCCAGCCGACGCCGCCACCGGGCCGCGGCGGATCACGTGGCGGAGGCCGACGAGGTGAGCCGGCCGGCGCGGCCGGGCGTCGAGCCGCGCGCTCGGGCCCTGGCCACCGGGCCTCAGGCCGAGCCCGCGGGGCGGTTCCCGTCGAGGGGACGAGGTGGAAGCGAGAACCGGCGGCACGTTGGCGGACCGCCGGTTTGGGAACACGGTCGGAGAGGAAGCCCAGGACCATGGTCTGGCCGCCGTTCCCAGCCACGATCGCGCTGTCGCCGTTCTCGAAGGTCGCGAGGGTGGTGCCGCCGGCGAGGCCGAGGCCCCTGCTGTAGATGCCCCACGAGGGGTTCGTGAGCGTGAAGGGGTTCGTGATGCCGGTCGCGAGCGCCGTGTCGGTGATCGTCACCTTGCTCAGGTTGGTGTTGCCGGTGAACGTCGTGCTCTAGAGGTTGACGACCGGCGCGTCGATCGCGGTCCAGGTGGCGAAGATGAACGCGCCGCCGTGGTTGATGTAGTTCTGCACGACCGGGACCTGCAGGCCGGAGGTGACCGCCGGGTAGTTCTGGACCAGGCTGATCGCGAGCTGACACCCGCTCGAGAGCAGCTTGTAGCCGAAGTCGCTCCAGCTCGTCGCCGGGACGACCTCGTTGCCGCTGGCGTTCAGGGCGGCCAGCATGTAGTCCGTGCCGTGCACCATGTCGACGAAGTAGCAGATCTTGGCCGCGTTGGCCGGGGCGCCCACGAGCGCCGCGGCGAGCAACAGGATGGGGAGGATTCTTCGCATTTGCCGTCTCCTTCCAAGGTGGCACCCGCGGGTCATCCCGGGCGCCGAGGCGATCTTCCGAGGGGGCACGCGCGCGAGGTTTGCGCCACCGCGATGACCGGCGGGGACGTCCCTCCCGCTTAAACGCCCCCCGAGGACGCTCCCGCGTCGCACACGCCACCACCGCCGCGGGCCGTCAACCGGCCGTGGAAGGACGCCGGCCGCCGGATGCCGGGCTCGCGTC
>JAJXUY010000309.1 GCA_021782525.1 Acidobacteriota bacterium
CGGCGCCGGGCCCCGCTACACTCCCGCCCCGCATGAACAACACGCTCGAGTCCGTCCCGTGGCGCTGGGTCGCGCTTTTCTTCGCTGTCGCGCTTCTCGGCGCCGCTCCGTTCAACCTCGGCCTCGCCGCGCCGTGGCTGCGCGCGAACCTGCCCGGTACACCGCTGGCCGTCTGGACGTTCCTTCCGGCCGCGGCGGCCCCGGCCCTGGGCGCGATCGCGGCGCGGCGGCTCGGCCCGCGCACAGCGCGCGTGACCCGCGTGCTCGGCGAAGACCCGGCGCGCAACCTGCTCACCGCGCTCGTCCCGGTCGTCTGCTTCGCCGCTACCGGCGGCCGCGCCGGAGTGTTCGCTCTGGTCGCCGTCATCTACGGGACCGGCGAGGAGGTCGGTTGGCGCGGCTACCTGGCGGACGCGCTCGAGCCGATCGGCGCGCCGGGGAGGTTGCTGCTCACCGCCGCGATGTGGTGGCTCTGGCACATGCGCTTCGCCTCGAGGTTCGAGCTCGTCCTCTTCCCCCTCATCGTGCTCGCCAGCTCGCTCGTCCTCGGGCACGCCGCGCGGGTCACCGGCTCGACGCTGGCGCCCGGAGCGATGCACGCGCTGGTCACGCTGCTCGCCGCGGACGGGGCGCCGTCACGCGCGCTGCTGGTGGCGGGCGGCGCCACCGTCGCGGTGTGGATGCTGCTCGGCATCGTATGGCCGCAGCGGCCGGGTGAGGCCGGAGCACCGGCCGCATCCGCACGAGCGTGACCGTGAGTGGCCCCTGGGGCTGAGCAGGGGGTATCGTGGTGGCACGTCATCGGTCGGCGAACGGGAGGGAAGGATGCTCGGTACGATCGTGCTGCTGGCTTCGGGGATCACGGCGGGGACCCCACCGCTGCCGGCTGACTTCTCCGCGTACGTAGAGGAGGTCCGCCGCGCCGGGATGACCGAGGACGCGCGCGGCAACCTCATCATGGTCGCCGGGATCATGGTCGGCGACTCGGTGGTGGATTTCCCCAGGGATCCGGCCTCCGGCGGCTACGGCCGCGCGTACCGGTCGACGTCGTGCCCGGCGCCAGGGCTCTCCGCCGAGGCGCGGGCCAAGCTCGCCCGCGAGTTGGCCGCCCGTCACGGGCCGGTCATCGAGCGCCTCCGTGCGGTGGCCGACGCGGACCGGTCGGGGTTCGTGTCGACGAACGAAGGGTGGGAGCTGCGGCGCACGTTCGAGTTCGGCGCCCAGCTGGCCGCGCTGGTGCCGCTCGAGGGTGCCGACACGGCGAAGCTGGCGAAACTCATGAACCTCACGCCGGCGGAGTTCGAGCGGCGCGTGGCGGCCTACGGCGCGTTGGTGCGGGCGTTCTCCGGGATGGACGTTCGTTTCCTCCCGGCCGTCCCGGCGCTCGCCTCGCCGTGACAGCCGGGGAGCCGCGGCGGCGATGATCGGAGCGCGCGCGGTCGGGAACGGCAGGCCCGGAGGTGCGCCGGTCCGGTGCCCGGGTTGTGGGGCGCTCGTGCCAGGGATCGCCGGCACGCCGCACCGCTATCTCGGGGCGGCGGCCGGGTGCTGGAAGCTCTACGAGAGCGTGCTGGCGAAGGAGTACGGCGAGTACCGCTACCCGCAGCCGACGCACCGGCTGACGGTGGACGCATACGCGGTGCAGCACCCGGGCGAGCCGTCGCCGCAGGCGACCCAGTCGGTCCACGTCCACCTCGTCGGGCTGCACCTCGTGCTCGAGCGCGGCGTCGAGGGCGCCGCGGTGACGCGGGCGCTGCGCGCCGTCGTCCGGCGCTCGGCGGGCCTCGCCTGGTTGGTGCCGCCGGACCCGAACGGGCGCATGACGGTCCTCGACGTCGCGCGGGCGCTCGACCTGGAGGAGCACGCGCGCCTGGTCCGCGACTGGGCGACGGACGTCTGGGAGGCGTGGGCGGCCTACCACGCGGCGGTCGCGCGCCTGGCCGCCGAGTGCCTGTAGGGCGAAGGTGAGCGGGGAGGGGAGGCGGCGATGGCGATCCGAGTGGTCCGGCTGGGAAGCCCGCGCGGGGCGGGGGAGGGGCTGCGGGTGGGAACGGTGCGACGGCCGCCGCGCGGGGTGCCGAAGAGCGAGTTCGCCGCGCGCGACTTCTACGATGTCTGGCTCCCCGAGCTGGCGCCGAGCGCGCCGCTGGTGGCGCTGGCGCAGGCGGCGGCCGACGAGCGGGGGTGGCGGGCGTTCGCGCGCAGGTACCGGGCCGAGATGCGCCGCCCGCAGGCCGTCCACCTCCTCGACCTGTTGGCGGCGCTCTCGAAACAGACGGATCTCGCCGTCGGCTGCTACTGCGCCGACGAGGCCCGCTGCCACCGGTCGGTGCTGCGCGAGCTGCTCGCCGAGCGCGGCGCGGATCTGGGATGACGACCGGCGGGCGACACGGGGCGGCCGCGACCGCGGCAGGAGGAACGGCATGGAGAAGGTGAACCTGGCGGAGAAGTTCGCGTTGTTCAGCACGCACTGGGACCCGAAGATCGTCGGCGAGCTCAACGGCCAGCAGGTGAAGCTGGTGAAGTTCGCCGGCCCGTTCGTCTGGCACCGACACGAGCGCGAGGACGAGCTCTTCCTCGTCGTGCGCGGCGCGTTCGACCTCGAGCTGCGCGAGCGGACGATCCACGTGAGCGAGGGGGAGTTCGTCATCGTCCCGCGTGGGGTCGAGCACCGCAGCGTGGCCGAGGACGAGGTTCACGTGCTGCTCTTCGAGCCGGCGTCGACGCGGAACACCGGCGACGTCGACGACGCGCGCACCGTGGCCGCGCCCGAGCGCATCTGAGCGCTGCGGCGTTCGGGTACACTCGCTCGACATGCAACGGTTCGCCGCGGCGCCGTGGCCGGTTTCGCTCAAGGTGGTGTCGATCGGCGCCACCGTGATCCTCGTCGGGGTCACCTTCGCACTCGTGCACGCGGTCCCGCGCATCACGCGCGTCCCGTTCGCCGGGACGTTCGGCTCTCTCCTGGCCGTGATACCCGCGGCGATCCTTTTCGGTGCGCTCCTCTTCGTCGTCCGTGGCTACGAGGTGGACGGCGGCGGCCTGTTCGTCGAGCGCCTCCTGTGGCGCACCGAGATCGGGCTCGACGGGCTGCACCGCGCCTGGGCCGACCCCGCGGCGATGCGGCGCTCGTTGCGGCTGTTCGGCAACGGCGGGCTGTTCGCCGTGGCCGGGATCTACCAGAACCGCACGATCGGTCGCTACCGCGCGTTCGTCACCAACCCGAAACTGGCCGTCGTGCTGCAGTTCGAGAGGCGGACGGTCGTCGTCTCGCCCGAACACCCCCACGCGCTGCTCGGGCAGCTGCAGCTGGTCGCCCCGGCGGCCGTGATCGGGCCGCCGGACGGCGCGTGAGAGACGGCGAGGCCGTGGGCGCGCGCGCCCCCGGCCCGTGGGAGGTGACCGTGCATGCCCACATCGCTCCTGTGTTCCGGTTCCCCGAAGGGGTGGCGTTCTGGGTGGTCTACGTGTGGGTGTTCGCGCGGGAGTTCGCCGTGATCCGGAAGGCACGGCGCGCGCCGGCCGGCGCCCAGGA